>NZ_DAMDAY010000012.1:0-50029 GCF_032093475.1 Lysinibacillus sp.
AACAGCTACTGCTGCACCAGTTGTTGTTGGAATCATAGACACCGCACCAGCACGTGCACGACGTGGATCAGAGTGTGGGAAGTCAAGGATACGTTGGTCATTTGTATAAGAGTGAATTGTTGTCATCATACCGCGTTCAATACCAAATTTCTCATCTAACACTTTAGCTACTGGTGCAAGACAGTTTGTTGTACAAGAAGCATTGGAGATCACATCATCAGTTGCTGGGTTATAGTCCTCATGGTTTACACCCATAACAAATGTAGGCATTGCCCCTTTAGCTGGTGCAGATAGAATAGCTTTTTTAGCACCTGCTTCAATGTGCTTTCCTACTTCCTCCATTGAACGGAAACGTCCTGTACATTCAAGAACTACGTCTACACCTAATTCGCCCCATGGTAATTGTGCTGGATCTTTTTCAGCATATACTTTTACGCGTCGACCATTTACTACGAAAGAATCTTCATCTGCATTGACTTCAGCATCATAGATACCGTGTACTGAATCATATTTCAATAAGTGTGCAAGCTGACCAGCATCTGTTAAGTCATTGACAGCCACTACTTCGAATTCATCATGCTTCATTGCCTCACGAAATACTAATCGTCCAATACGTCCAAATCCATTAATCGCTAATTTTAATGCCATTGTTAATTCCTCCAATAATGTGTATTGTCTGTCCCTAATAGTAGGAACATTAAATTTGTTTTATGCTCATTCAAAAAGTGTTCCAACACTTTTTGAGATCGAGTGACATGTTTGATATGATCCCCATCATCGATGGTTATTTTCTAAATTAGCAGCAATTGCTTTTGCAGCTGCTTCATCTGTTATAAAGATTGTTTGCTTTGGCGCCACTTTAAAATAAGAAAGCATGGCATTGACTTTTTGTTTTCCTGCAGCCACTGCAATGACTTGCTGACTGTTTTGAACCTGCTCAAGTTGAATACCAATCGTGCGGATACGATGCACGATTTCTCCTTCAGCATTAAAGTAATAGCCAAATGCCTCACTGACAGCGCCTTTTTCCTCTAAAATTCGCAAATCCTCAGGAGATGAATTACGACGAATGGCCATTTCCTCTGCTGAGCCGATCCCATGAATGACACAATCTGCTTGATCATAAAATGCCATCATTTCTGTTACCATCGGCTCTGTCAACATCGCTTGATAAGCCTGCTCACTTAAATGCTCTGGTAAGAATAAAGTGCGGTACTGTGTTTCCATTTGCATAGCAAAGGTTGCAACAAGTGTATTGGCCTGCATTTGCATTTCATGTCCAATTCCTCCCCGTGCAGCAACAAAAGTTATCTTCTTTTGAAGATCCACAGGATGCAAAAATTGTGCAAGAGAGGCAACGGATTTCCCACCAGTGACAGCTACTATTTGCCCATCAAAAGCTGAGGACATAAATTGAAGTGCTGCTTCTTTGCCAAGCAAGGATAGGATTGTATCGTCTTCATTATAGTCACCAGGAACAACGACAACACGATGGATACCGAAATGTTGTTCGAGCTTTTTAGCAAGCTGAGTTAAACCAGACCATTCATAAACAATAGCTCTTAGTTTCTCAATAACAATTTCTCCATCTTCTGTACATACCATACCCGACTTTTGCGAATCTATTAACCCTTGTTCACGTAAAATATCTGTTTCTTTACGAATTTCTCTTTCTGTCATTTTCAATGAATCAGCAAGTGTGCGTCGTCCGATTGGCTGCATAAGTTGAACGGCTTGCAAAATTCGATACCTTGATTGCAGAAGCGGATACATTTCAGGAAGTAGCCTTTGCTGCGCCTCTGGAACAGTTAACATATTTATCTACTCCCTTATCAATAGTTGTGGGTTATTTTTCATCCCACTATATTATTTTGTGTCCCACTTATGATTTTATTATAATATGCATTTTTTTAAAGCGCAAGTAATTGTCTAGTTTTGGATGAAAAAAAGTCCCATAGCCAATAAAAACGGCTACGAGACTTTGGGGAACTTATTTTGTGAAAGATAAAATTGCGTTTTTCTTAAATCCTTCTAAAGCTTTTGTTGCTTCATTTTTATTTGTAAATTCAAAAATTCGAACATCCTTTTTCTCAAAAACTGTAATAACCCACATTGTAAAATCTCCCTTCACATCATCCATTTTTGTAATATAACAACCACTAAAACCTGTGATACATTTGATTAACTGTTTTATAACAACTTCTTACTTGATACCTATTCTACTCCGATTTTTATGAAAAGAAAGTCTAATGTGAAGGTCTTCACAAACTGTTCAATTTCAAAACGCTTTCATTGAACAATTTGTGAATTGTGTGAATTACAGCTAACATTCTAGTCATTTTTACCGTTAATAACTCTTTATACGTTTGGTAACTTAACTGCCTAATTGCTCCATTAACGTGGCATAATCTAAATGACCATACTGGATGACAACACCATCTTTTTCAACTACGGGAATCATTAGCATATATTTTTCATGTATGAAATCATCCTGTTCAATATCGATCATATCAATTTCGAATGGAACATCTTCCTGAACAAGCTTTAATGTTTGCAACCCCTCTACACATAATGGACAATTGGCTCGACTAAAAAATTTTACAATCATGAATAGCACCTCCCACTCTATTATAAACAAAAGTGTGATAAAGAAATGCTTCTATTCATTGATGGCTTTTGATGGAACAGGTTTAGATTCTTTTTGCTTAACCGTCGTATTTTTGCCCACAATGACTGAAAGTACGACAATCATTGCTACAACGACTGTAAATGATGTGATAGATTCATTTAAAAAAAGAGTTGCAAAAAGGATCATTAAAAATGGCTGTACATATTGAATTTGACTCACTCTTGCAATGCCTCCCATAGCCATTCCGCCATACCAAGCAACATATGCTAAAAACTGGCTGACAACGGCTAAGTAGAACAGGCTAAGCCATGCTGTTGCAGGGGCCTGTAGCATATCTGCTGTAAAGCTTAAAAAAACTGGAATGATAAAAAAAGGACCTGCTATTAGAATGGCCCATGCAATAACTTGCCAACTACCTAGTTCCTTGGATAATTGTCCTCCTTCCGCATAGCTAAGACCTAGTATTAGCACTGCCGCTAATAGGGCTAAATCCGCCATATGTAATTGCCCTAAGCCTAGATAGCTAGCATAGATGATGACTGCTATCGCCCCAATGACACTTGATAGCCAAAATTTTAATGAGGGTCGTTCACCTGCTCGAAAGATAGCAAAACCTGCAGTTGCTAAAGGTAATAATGCTAATTCTACTGCGCCATGAGATACAGGCAAACTGGTCATCGCCCAAGAAGTAAGCAACGGAAATCCTAACACCGCTCCAAAGGAGACAATCATTAAGCTCTTAAATTGCCTTGCAGAAGGTAGCCTTTCTTTTCTTACAAGCAACACAATGGCTACAATAATCCCAGCGATTACTGCTCTCCCCAACCCAACGATTGTAGTACCAAAATACGGTACCGCTATACTTGTTGCAGGTAATGTTAAACTAAAGCAAATTACTCCAACAACACCTAACAACAAGCCTATTTTTTCCTTTCTTTTATCCGGCATAATTCTCATCCTTCCATTTTTCTCCCTATCTGTCCCTGGTATAATCAATAGTAAGAGGTACTACATCAAAAATAAACAGAATTTTCTAGCAACTGTCCTGGTACAGATAAGGGGGGAAACGAATTGGAGGCTAAATATTTGGGGATTATCGAGGACATAAAAGATAAGATGGCAAACGGCTTACTCACTACAGGTAGTAAGCTCCCTTCTGTTCGACAATTAGCTGAGCAATTTTCCTGTAGTAAAAATACAGTAATCAGAGCGTACAATGAGCTGGAAAAGGAACATTTTATTTTTTCCATTCCAAAAAGCGGTTACTATGTTGTGAATAAATTAGAGCAGCCAACCACATCACAATATGTCGTTGATTTTTTGTCTGCAGGTCCAGACAAAACGATTATGCCTTATATTGAATTTCAGCATTGTATCAATCAAGCCATCGATATCTATAAGGAAGAATTATTTAGTTATAGTGACCAACAAGGCCTTTACTCTCTTCGTGTTCAAATAACGAAGTATTTACAAAGCTTGCAGGTCTTTACCGATCCTGATCGCTTATTTATCGTTTCAGGCTCTCAGCAAGCCTTACATTTATTAGTGTCCATGCCATTTCCGAATGGCAAAAGTAATATATTAATTGAACAGCCTACCTATTTCGGTTTTATAGAATCTGTTCACCTACATCAGGCTACTACCTTTGGGATTGATTTGACGATGGAGGGTATTGATTTAGAGCGACTCGAATATATTTTTCGCAATAATGATATCAAGTTTTTCTATATAGTGCCGAGATTCCAAAATCCTCTCGGTCATAGCTATACAAATGCTGAAAAAAGAAAAATTGTAGAACTAGCAGAAAAATATGATGTTTATATTGTGGAGGATGATTTTTTAGGAGATTTGGATCCAGACTCTAAATCGGATCCATTGTTCGCTTATAATCCTTCTGGCAGAATTATTTATATTAAAAGCTTTTCAAAGGTGTTTCTCCCTGGCCTCAGAGTTGCTACTGTCGTACTCCCAACTATAATGATGAATCATTTCTTGCGTTATAAATTTAGTGCAGATTTCAATAGCGCTGTTCTCTCACAGGGTGCCTTAGATATTTATTTAAAAAGTGGTATGTTTAATAGCCATATTAAAACGATAAAAGCACTTTATGTAGGAAAAATGAAGGCTTTACAGGAGGCTTGCGAATCATTACTTCCAAGTCATACTAACTTCACGAAACCTGTATCAGGCTTTTATCTGTCAATCGTTCTTCCTGACAATGTGAGTGCTAAGCAGACAGTGCACCTATTAAAAAATAAAAATATTTTCATGGATGATGCTTCTAGAATGTTTTTACCAGAATTTAAAAGGGATAATCTGATTCGTTTAAGTATCTCTCAAGTGGATGAGCAATTCATTCATCACGGCATTGAGGAACTAGCTCAATGTATTTCTTCATTAGAACGTAAGAAGCCTTACCCAAATACCATTCACCTACTATAATCAACAAAAGGCATCGAGTGCGAGCAAGCTACACATCAATGCCTTTCGTTTTTCATGTTATTTTAAGTGACTGTCGAAGAATTTCACCATAGCATTATAGAATTCAATTCTATTTTCTTCATTCGCAAAGCCATGTCCTTCATTATCCTTAAGCATATACTCTACGTCGACACCTCTAGCACGTAAAGCTTCTACAATTTGATCAGATTCTGCTTTATTGACACGTGGATCATTTGCGCCTTGAGCGACAAATAAAGGTGTTTTAATTTTATCCGCATGGAAGATAGGTGAAACAGCTGTTAATAATTCTTTGTCTTTTTCTGGGTGACCTACTCGTTCATAAAACATGTCACGCATAGTTTCCCAGTATGGCGGGATGGTATTTAATAATGTGAAAATGTTAGAAACGCCTACATAGTCAACCGCTGCAGCATATAAATCAGGTGTATACGTAATACCAGCTAGTGTTGCATAACCACCAAAGGATGCACCATAAATACCAATGCGTTCTGGATCTGCAATACCTTGATCAATAGCCCATTGTACGCCATCTGTAATATCATCTTGAATTTTTAGACCCCATTGCTTATTACCAGCTTGAAGGAACTCCTTCCCATAGCCAGTTGACGAACGGAAATTCACTTGTAGTACTGCATAGCCACGGT
Organism: Lysinibacillus sp.; assembly: GCF_032093475.1. Classification (NCBI taxonomy): domain Bacteria; kingdom Bacillati; phylum Bacillota; class Bacilli; order Caryophanales; family Bacillaceae; genus Lysinibacillus; species Lysinibacillus sp. Next base: position 5,737 of record NZ_DAMDAY010000012.1, read on the forward strand.
TTGCTAATAATTGTACTTCTGGGTTAAAGCCCCACATATCACGAGCCCATGGTCCACCGTGTGGATTCACGATAAGAGGGAGATTTTTTGCCTCTTTATTTTTCGGCAAAGTTAAATAACCGTTAATTATTAAGCCGTCTCGACTCTTATATGAAATTGGATGCATTTCAGCAAGCTCCTCTGGGTTTAACCAAGGGCTTAGAGTGGCCAATTCTTTTAATTCGTCCGTAGTGGAATCATAATAATAATATTGTCCATAAACGGTATCACTAGAAACACTAACAATAAATTTTGTCATCTCTTTATTGTAATCATTAATACCTAATTCACTTTCAGGCACACCAAGTTTGTTTTGGATTTTACGGAATAATTTTTCAAAATCCTCGTCAAAGAATTGATAATTTGTTTTATCAGTAATATATGCACCATATAACAATTTATCTTGATCTGCATTATATAGTATACCTGAGACGTCTACTTCATCATTTGACATGATAACTTCTTCTTTACCTTTTAAATCATATTTTACTACTTCTACCTTATCCCGACCTTTATTCGATGTTGCGTAAATGTATTGATTGTCTTTCGAGAAAGCTACTGGCATTACTTCATCTCCAGCCTCAACTTCAATAAATGGTCTAAATTCATCCTTTTCAGAATCTCGATAAAGAATTGTGCCTGCCACACCGTCTGAAGCAACGGCAACACGCACATTACCGTTTCGATCTGCTAACCAGCTTGTAATATTGCCAGGGTTTTTTGCAACATGAGTCGTTTCCCCTGTTTTTACATTGAGCTTGTACACATCAAAAACAGTGGCATCCTCTTTATTCATCATGATCAATATTTCATCTTTCACACCCTGTAGACCACTTAAAATTCCAACTGTTACGTTTGGATACGGAGTTAAATCTTTTTCCTCTGACCCATTAAATGTTGTAGAATAAATATGGAAGTTTTCATCTCCTCCTTTATCCTTTAAATAAAGTAAAGTATCATCTTTCCAGAAAAAACCTGCAATATCACGATCTTTTGAGCTTGAGACACGTATCGGCTCACTATCATCATTCATTTTTTTCACGAACACATTAGAACGACTCTCCCATGCAGAGGCAAACGTAATGTAATTTCCATCTGGTGAAAGTTCATAACCGAAATTCCCAGGATTTTTCATGAAATCCTCTACAGAAATTTCCTTTACTCCTTCATTATTAGAACCATTCTTTATCTGATTTGCATTGTTTAAAATTTTTACTGCATCTTGTTTAGAAATAAATTCAGTACTTACCACACCATTAAATAAACCAAGTTTATTCGCCTTTTCTAAATACTCAGCAAGTGATGCTTCTTTCTCTTCTTTATTTATAGCCCTTACTAAAATACGAGCAACCTCATCACGTTTTATCATCGAACTTAAATCTGTTAGCTCTCCAGCCTTTACCCATTGCCCAATAATCTGTTGGCGCATTGGTTCTGATCCGTGCTGGAATGTTAAAGCTGTTACAGCTAAATTCAAAAATTCCTGTGCTGAAATGCGTTCCTCCTGTGCTACCACGACACTGTTCGTTTCATCTGCAGCACGTACTTCTTGTAGTGTTGTAGGAATGACCACAGATGTTGTTAATATTATCGCTAATGATGCAGATAAAAATCTTTTTTTCAAAATGATTCCTCCTTATATCAGTTTACGTTATACCGATTGTCGATATACCCAAATTATACCAATAATGTAATTAATGTCAATGAATAAGGTCACTAAATATATCCATAAGGAAAGCGAACTAATATGATTAGTTCGCTAATACAGACAGATTAGAATTTTCTGCTTGCTCCTCCTCCTGCAGAAGATCCTCCACCAAAGCCTCCAAAGCCTCCACCACTCGATCGACCTCCACCAAAGCTTCCAGGAAAACCACCAAAGCCCCCAGCTCTTGGACCACCACCGCCTTTCGAAAAGAACGAATATATGATGAGGACAACAATTATGATTAAGATGATTAACCAAACAGGCATATCTTCACCCTCGTTAGCTCCTACAGGTACTTCACCATTCCAATTATACTCTTCCGCAACAGTGCGAAATACTTCAGCATATGTAGCTTGGAAGGCTTGATCAATGTTTCCCTCACTCGCAGATGGGTAAAATGCATGATCTAAAATACGTCCTAGCTTACCATCTGGTAATGGTCCCTCTAGTCCCTGACCAACAGCTATTACCACATCATTATTGCCTTCACCCTGACCAAAAGTGGCTAGTATTAGGACACCATTATTTTTTTCTTTGTCACCTATTCCCCATGAGCGAATCATTTTGGTTGCATACATCTTCGGCTCCTGCCCGCTGAGACTATCCACTGTGACAACCATAATCTCAGCACCCGTGCCTTGATCTAACTGCTCTGAATAATGATTTAATTGTTCTTTGACATTTGCAGATAAAACATTGGCAAAATCATGGATATACGTATTTTTCATTGGTGATGGCATAGCTGCTTTCGTCATATTCGTACAAAAAAGAAGCACCGAGCAAACGATGATAATCTGTACAATATAACGTTTCATTAGTGTGTACCTGATGATTGACTAAAATCGATTGATGGCGCCTTGTCAGCCCCTGCGGCCGCTTTAAAGTATTCTTTTTGCTCGAATCCAAACATCCCTGCAACTAAATTACCCGGGAAACGTTTAACATGCTTATTAAATTGCTGTACCTCATTGTTATAATCCTCACGTGCTACAGCTAGACGATTTTCTGTGCCTGCTAATTCATCCATTAACTGACGGAAATTTGCATCGGCCTTTAAATTAGGGTAATTTTCCACTACTACAAGTAATCTGCTTAGTGCGCCAGTTAAAGCATCATTTGCCACAGCTTGCTCCTGCGGTGAATTAGCACTCCCCATTTGCGCACGTGCTTCCGTTATACTTGTTATGACTTCTTGTTCATGATTGGCATAACCTTTTACAGATTCTACTAAATTGGGGATTAAATCAAAACGGCGTTGGAGCTGATTCTCAACTTGAGCCCATTTTGAATCAACATTTTCCTCTGCCGACACCAGGCTATTATATTTAGGAATGAATAATAGAGCGATTACCACAAAAATAATAACAATGACAGCAATAGGTCCGAACGATTTTTTCAAATTTTAATGCCTCCTCAACTTCCTTTTCCTTCTGTCATTAGTCTACATTTTTGCTTTTACATTTATACCGTATGAAATGGAATGGACTCGACATACTAAATACTGCAACAAAATATCTTTGAGGAGGCGTTTTTTTTGTCACAATCGTTTTATAACGAATCATCAAATCAAACAAATTTCAATCAACAACATAGCCTAAATCATGGTGGCCATGAAATGATGGACATACATGAAACGATCGGCGAAATTATTGCTGGTATGAACCAAGCCATTATTTTACGCCCACATGTAAAGGATCCAGAGCTACTAAGCATTTTGGATCGCCAATATAACTTCACTCTAGGTATGTACAATACAATTGTGGAGTCCTTTAAAACTGGACATGATCCATCTGTGCCAACAGGGCGTTATCAAATGGAGACAGGTAATGACTTTAAATACGGCTTAAATGCTGGTCAACCTAAAAAGCCAATGCAAAATGCCAATGAAATTAATGATGAAGCCATTTCTGGTTTCTTACTTGGTGCTCAAAAAGGGGCAGCTAAATGTATGACTACTGCGGCGATGGAGACAACAAACCCTGTTGTTCGTCGTGTTGTTGCTGATAGTATTCCAAACTGCATCGAAATGGCTTACGAATTATCGATTTACCAAAATATGCATGGCTATTATCAGGTGCCTCAGTACTCTGAACAGGATATGCAAACGATGCTTAATGCATACGACACAACATCTAATCCCCTTCATTAAAAAACAGTCCATGGTGTAATTCTCACCATGGACTGTCTTTTTAATTATAGAACTTTCCCTAAAAATGCCTTCGTACGTTCGTTTTGCGGATTGCCGAACAATTCATCCGGAGAGCCTTCTTCTACGATAAAGCCTCCATCCATAAAGACAACTCGATCGCCCACTTCACGAGCAAACCCCATTTCATGGGTAACGACAACCATTGTCATCCCTTCAGCAGCTAGATTTTTCATTACATCTAGCACCTCTTTTACCATTTCTGGATCGAGTGCGGAAGTAGGCTCGTCAAATAGAATGGCTTTGGGCTTCATTGCTAAGGCACGTGCAATGGCTACACGCTGCTGCTGACCACCTGAAAGCTGCTCAGGATAATTATAAGCCTTGCTGTCGAGTCCAACCTTTTTCAATAGCTCATGTCCAAGTGCTTCAGCATCTGGACGACTCATTTTACGAATTTGCATAGGTGCCATCGTTACATTATCGAGAACTGTCATATGAGGGAATAAGTTAAATTGTTGAAACACCATGCCAACTTCAGCTCGAATTTCATTGATATTCGTTTTAGGATCATTTATTTTTACGTTTTCAATATAAATAGCACCATCTGTCACTTCTTCAAGCATATTGATGCAGCGTAAAAATGTACTTTTCCCTGAACCAGATGGTCCAATGACGCAGACAACCTGTTTCTCTTGAATTTCATAATCGATTCCTTTTAATACTTCAAGCTTGCCAAAATATTTGTGTAGGTTCTCAATTTTTATCATCTTGCTTCCCGCCCTTCTGCTTTACGAGGGACATAACTATTGCTAAAACGTTTCTCGATAAATGCGACAATCTTCGTTACACCATATGTTAAAACTAAGTATAGTAATGCAGCAACGATGTACGGTTCCCAGAAGCGGAAACTTGCACCTGCTACTACTTTACTAGCATATAAAATATCTGGTGCTGCAATAACTGTTACTAATGATGAATCTTTTAATAATGCAATGAATTCATTCCCTAACGGTGGAATCATGCGTCTAAATGCTTGCGGTAAAATGACCTTTCGCATCGCCTGGTTATGCGTTAAACCAAGAGAACGAGCTGCCTCCATTTGCCCTTTTGCAATACTTTGAATACCTGCACGGAAGATTTCCGCATTGTAAGCTGCACAGTTTAAAATTAGTGCTGTAATCCCTGAAACCATATAGCCTAAAGAATGACCAAAGATTGTTGGAATCACTGCTAAGTGTATTAACAAAATTTGCACAAGCATTGGTGTTCCACGGAATAAATCGATATATAGTTTAGATGGCCAATAAATCCATTTTTTACTCGATAATTTTCCTAGGCCCAAAAATAGACCTAATAGAATACCTCCAAAATAACCACTAAGTGTCAAAATAAGTGTTACGCCAATACCTCGTATAAACATATCTCGGTAGTTCCAGACAATGTCCCAGCGTAGGTCAAAGATGTCCATCCGAAAACCCCATTCCCCTTTAAAGTTACGAAAATTAAATGAGCCGCCAGCACAGTAGCTGTGCTAGTGGCATCACTCTACTCATTTATTACTGAAAATCCGTACCTGTAATTTCTTTTAATTTTCCGTTTTCTTTAATCTTTTTAAGACCTTCATTTAATTTATCTAATAGCTCTTTATTCCCCTTTTGAACCATAAAGCCATAGTATTCTTTTTCGAATGCATCATCTTCAATTACTTTTAGTTTTTGATCTGGATGAGCTTTAATATATTCATAAACTACTGCATTATCTCCAATAGCTGCATCAACGTTTCCATTTAACATCTCTTGAATAGCGATTGGCTGACTTTCAAAAGCCATAATATTTGTACTTGCTTCACCTTGTAACTTTTTCGCTGCCATATGACCAGTAGCATTAATTTGAACGGATACCTTTTTATCTTTTAGTTCTTCTAATGACTTAATCTTTGAATCTTCTTTAACAACGATTAGTAATTGAGATTCATAGTATGGTTCTGTAAAATCAAATGATTCTTTACGCTCTTCCGTAATTGTGATCCCAGAAGCACCGATATCTGTTTCGCCATTTTTAATTGTTTGGAAAACAGGCTCCCAACCAATATTACTCCATTCAACCTCAAAATCCATTTCATCCGCAATAGCTTGTAAAATATCGACATCAATCCCTACAATTTTCCCTGAATCGTCAACAGATTCAAAAGGTGCAAAAGTAGCCTCTGTACCTACTTTATATACTTTCTTCCCATCTCCGCCATCTTCTGAAGGTGTACTACCTGAGGATGCATCATCTTTTGTTCCGCAACCTGCAAGTGCTAATGTTAAAGCTGCTATCATCATCAATAACATCCATCCTGTTTTTTTCATTGTTTTTCCCCCTGTTTCGATAATATTCCGAAATGCGTATTATTTTTCGCAATTCGGAAATGTTAGACTATTAGGTCAATTATATTAACATTATAGTAATTAGACAACAACTTTTCACATAAAACTAAATATTTTTTCATATAAATTTATATTAAATGCATATAATTAGATAAAACATGTATAAATAACAAGAAATCAAACCTAAAACTAATATATATACAATATAAACGATGCCAATTTTCGATAAATTTTGGCAAAAAAAAAGAATCCCCTCAGAAAGGATTCTTTTTTTGACTATGACTAGTCCACGTACAGTATGTTCACTAAAAAATAATTTGGAGTTGTTGCTTTTTTGAAGGTTTGAAAGGAACAAATAGGGGAATAATGCCAACTAGGACAGTATTCCCTTACTTTTTCCTCTCTATCTCCACTAAGCAGGCTGCTAAACTACTTATTAGGAGACGAGCTATAACAAGTATATCTATAATCAGTAAAATGGCGCCCTCGGAGGGAATCGAACCCCCAGTGCAAGAACCGGAATCTTACGTGTTATCCATTACACCACGAGGGCAAAAGCACAAAAAAAAAGTACTCACTCTAGGCTTACGAAAAGCATGATGTAGATAATCCTCATTTTTGAAGCATACCTGCAAAATAGTGTCCTGTACTTTAAACTTATAACCTTAACTATTATACAAACGTATCTCACAAAATACAACCATAGAATGCAAAAACAATATATTTTTTTTAATTTCACTTTAGCAGGGTTAATATTTGACCTTCCCTGACTATAATGTGTATGATAAGGATACAGCTGAAATAACAATGGAAATTTCAGCAAAGGTATTCGAATTTAGTTTTTTAAGGAGGATTTAACATGAATTTAATTCCTACAGTTATTGAACAAACAAGTCGTGGTGAACGTGCATACGATATTTACTCACGTCTGCTTAAAGACCGTATTATCCTTTTAGGAAGTGCTATTGATGACAATGTAGCTAACTCTATTGTCGCACAGCTTCTTTTCCTACAAGCAGAAGATCCAGATAAAGATATCTCTCTTTACATCAATTCACCAGGTGGATCAATTACGGCTGGTATGGCTATCTACGACACAATGCAAATTATTAAGCCACAGGTTCAAACAATTTGTATTGGTATGGCTGCGTCAATGGGAGCATTCTTACTTGCTGCTGGGGAACCTGGTAAACGTTTTGCATTACCAAATGCAGAAGTCATGATTCACCAACCACTAGGTGGTGCACAAGGTCAAGCGACGGAAATTGAAATTGCTGCTAAACGTATTTTATTCTTACGTGAAAAATTAAACGGCATTTTATCTGAACGCACTGGTCAACCACTTGAAGTCATTGCAAGAGACACAGATCGTGATAACTTCATGACTGCTGAGCGAGCTAAAGAATACGGTTTAATCGACCATATTATGCATCGTAGCGATAATAAATAAAAAACAGAAGGCATCACAGATTTGCTCTGTGATGCCTTTATTGTGTTGAAAAATAAATTTTTTTGTGAAAGGTGATAATGTTCTCCCTACTCATTTTAAGCGTTACTCCTAGAGGATCAACGTCACAAATGAGATAAGGAGCGAACGTAATGAGTGAAGCGGCTCATCGGACGCCTCTGGGGAAAGGACGCGGGCGGAACGGAACATTTATTCAACAACATGAAGGCACCACAGAATTGCTCTGTGGTGCCTTTATGTTCGATAATATTACAAATGTTTAATCTTCTTTTTCGATAAGTGTTGCCAATGCTGTAACCGCTTGCTCGGCATCGTTGCCTTCACTGCTTAAAGTAACTTCGGTACCTTTAGCGACAGCTAGACTCATGACACCCATAATGGATTTCGCATTTACTTTTTTCTCATCTTTTTCTAGAAAGATATCAGCACTAAAACGATTTGCTTCTTGCACAAATAGTGCTGCTTGTCTAGCTTGTAGTCCTAATTTTAATTTGACCTGGACTCTTCTCTCAATCATTCTCAAAACTCCCCTTCACTACCGTTCATCTATTAGTTTTATCTTACCTTACTTACTAGCAAAAGAACAATAAGCGATTACGCATGACATTCATACCTGAAAAGTATGAAAACTTAACCACCTATTTTTTCACCGCGTCTTAATGCTTCCGCAATTTCGTCAATTTTTCTTAATCGATGGTTAACGCCTGATTTACTAACCGTTCCACTGGAAACCATTTCACCAAGCTCTTTTAACGTAACATCTTGGTATTCTACACGTAGACGTGCTATTTCACGAAGCTTCTCTGGCAGTTGATCAAGGCCAATCGAATTTTCAATAAATCGAATATTCTCCACTTGCCGTAATGCAGCACCTATGGTCTTATTTAAATTGGCTGTTTCACAGTTTACAATACGGTTGACACTATTGCGCATATCTCGCAATATCCGAACATCTTCAAACTTCATCATAGCCTGGTGGGCACCAACAATATTAAGGAAATCTGAAATTTTTTCTGCTTCCTTTAAATACGTCACAAAACCTTTTTTCCGTTCAATTGTTTTAGCATTGAGCTCAAATTCATTCATTAAATCCATTAATGCTTCACCATGCTCTTTATATAAAGAATATATCTCTAAATGATAGGCTGATGTTTCTGGATTATTGACAGAACCTCCTGCTAAAAATGCACCTCTTAAATACGCTCTTTTTTGTCCACTCTTTTTAATGAGCTCTCTCGAGATTGTATGATTAAATTGAAAGTCGTCTGAGATGATTTCTAAATCAATTAACAGCTCACGTGCACCTTCTCTTACACGGCATATATACACATTATTTTTTTTAAGTCGCATTTTCTTGCGAACTAGTAATTCCACATTGTATGGATATAACTTTTTCATAATCGTATATAATCTTCTAGCTATTGCAGCGTTTTCAGTTTGCACGTCTAAGCTTAGTTGTTTATTTGCAAAGGATAATGAACCATTCATACGAATTAGGGCAGAAACTTCTGCTTTCATACAATGATTGTCCGCTTCTATTTGCGTCAGTTCTTTTTTCGTTTCAGAAGCAAAAGACATATCACGCCCCCCTTTCAATCATATTTCTATGTATATGTTATCTTACCATATACAATAAACGTATTATGTTTCTATAATCGGTCTATTTACCTTTTGATGGTAAATATCAGCGTAATCTACTAGCCATTCTGCAACATTTGCAGCATTATGTCGAACAGTTCCATCCTGCCTAATAGTCGCAATGTCACGTTTAATTACCTCTAAACCCATACTTTCAAGCTTTGCCACATCAAATGTTACTGGTTCAGCTCTTTCTTCTTTATACAGTTCTTTTACTGGAATTGGCAGTTCTTCATCATTTACTAAAATAGAATCAATAAAATCGTTGCCAACATGCTTATGTATGGCTGCTACATGATCGCCTGCTGTATAAGAAATGGTTTCACCTTTTTGCGTCATTAAATTACAAACATATATTTTTCTTCCTTTTGCTTTCACTACAGCTTCACCAATCTCCTTCACAAGCAAATTGGGAATGATACTTGTATACAAGCTTCCAGGACCGATTAAAATATAGTCTGCACGATGTATGGCACGAATAGCTTCTGGTAACGGTTGCACATTTTCAGGTACTAAAAAAACGCGATTAATGCGCTTTGTTGCTGTTGGTATTTTGGATTCTCCTTCGATAATTGAACCATCCTCTAGCACAGCATGTAGGTTTATTTTTTTATTTGCAGCTGGTATAACGCGACCATGAACTTTTAAAACCTTTCCCATTTCACTTATAGCATGGCTGAAATCGCCTGTAATATCAGTAAGAGCTGTAAGCATTAAGTTTCCCAAAGAATGTCCTCGTAAATCCTCTGATGCTGAAAAACGGTACTGAAACATTTGCTCAACAAGTGGCTCAATATCTGATAATGCTGCAATGACATTGCGAACATCACCAGGTGGTGGAATATCGTAGTCATCACGTAAACGGCCAGAAGAACCACCATCATCTGCCACTGTTACAATAGCAGTAATATCAAATGGATGATGCTTAAGCCCGCGCAGTAACGTAGAAAGTCCTGTGCCACCACCTATTACCACAAGCTTTGTTTGCTTTTTCCCCATTCACTCATTCCTTTCTACGATTAATATCACGATGCGTAATAACCGTATTTTCCTTGCCTGCAAAATAGGCACCAAAAAATTCTGCTAACGTCACTGAGCGATGCTGCCCCCCAGTACAACCGAAAGCAATGACAAGTTGAGATTTACCTTCTTGTCGATAAAGAGGAATCATAAAGTCTAATAAATCCGTTAGTTTTTGGATGAGTATTTGTGTATCTTCCAAAGCTAAAACATAAGAGGATACCTCTGTTTGAAGACCCGTTTTAGGACGCAGTTCCTCCACATAATATGGATTTTTAAGAAAACGCACATCGAATACTAAATCAGCATCAATGGGCATACCATGCTTAAAGCCAAAGGACATGATGTTAACAGTAAAAATAGTATCCGCATCACTAGCAAATTCTTTGACAATTCTTTCGCGCAGTTGCTTTGGCTTCATGTTAGATGTGTTATAAACGAAATTAGCACGGCCTTTTACTTCAGATAAGAGTGCACGTTCATGTTTGATTCCATCTAATGGTAAACCATTTACTGCTAATGGATGGGCACGCCTTGTTTCTTTATAGCGTCTGACTAATGTGGCATCGTCTGCATCTAAAAATAAAATACGAGCTACAATATCGCCTTCTTTTAGTATATGGTCTAATGCGCCAATTAGAGCATCAAAAAAATCGCCACCACGCATATCCATTACCGCCGCGATACGCGTACTATTTTTACCAGAATCTCTTAGCAGAGTTAAAAAAGTTGTAAGTAACGCAGGTGGTAAATTATCAATACAGTAATACCCTAAATCCTCAAAGCTTTGAATAGCCACGGTCTTTCCAGCTCCAGACATTCCTGTAATAATAACCAATTCATGTGTACTTTGTTGGCTTTCAACCACCACTGTCATGCAACTCCTTTATTGTTCTTTTGATATTTGTATTTTCTGATGAAGTAATTCAAAATTCGTTGTATAGTCAAACGTGCCATATTGAATACCTGTTTGTGAAACGGCAAATTGTAAATTAGTTCGATCTCCTTCAGCCATTGGCAAATGTGCTAAATCCTCAACTGGGTGCCATGCAAGCTTGCCTTCTCTCGTTTCTTCAAATGGTATACCTTCTACATCCTTTGCAACAAATGTATAGAGCATCCATTCGTCCACAACATCATTGTTTTCTTTAATGATCATTGTATAAACACCCTTTAAATGAACATTCAAAGGTGTAACATTTGTCTCTTCTTGAAACTCACGGACAGCAGCCTCAAAGATAGACTCACCGCTCTCCATTTTGCCTCCTGGAGCAACATACCAGCCTCGTCTTGGTTTCTGAAGTAATAATACTTTACCGTCTTTTACGGCAATTAAATTTGCAATTCTTTGCATAGGCACACCTCTAATCACTTTTGCATTCTACTCTCCATTATAGCAAGACCTTGCAAGATTTGTCCTCATTTACAACTCTCTAGCAAAGACAATTAACAATTTAGTTTTATTCAAGCATTGTGAATTATTTGTGGGCATAACTTACGCTTTTTATAAATTAAATATCCTTACTGGAATGATCGTCATTCCGCTAGATGACGCTTAAGAGGTGTTCTCTTCATTTAGTAAAACAATGTAAATAACATCATGATCAATACAAATAAAAAAGTAGGTTGCTCCCACCTATTGAGGCGGAAACAACCTACTAACAAAATAAAAGGGGGATTGCTAATTACATGTTTAATCATACACCTTTTATATGTCATTCAAGTTACAGCAATATTAAAACCACATTAAAATTGTATTTTTTTCCTTAAAAGCCATGTTAGGCATTAATTTTTTCTAATAGTTCTTCTACATAATGCTGTACAGCTTGTGCAGCAATACTACCATCACCTGTTGCTGTGACAATTTGACGAAGTGATTTTTCACGAACATCTCCAGCAGCAAAAATACCTGGGATTGTTGTTTCCATATTGTCATTTGTCAAAATATAACCAGCATCATTTAAAATACCTAATGATTCAAATGGTTTAGTTAAAGGTAACATTCCAATGTATACAAAGACACCATCTGTTGCAAATTCAGATTCTGTACCATCAACAGTTGATTGTAGTGTTACACTACCAACTTTACCATTAGCCTCATTAATTTCTTTTACAGTTGCATTCCAAATGAAATCAATTTTGTCGTTAGCAAAAGCACGATCTTGCAGAATTTTTTGAGCACGTAATTTATCGCGACGGTGGACAATTGTGACTTTATCAGCAAAGCGAGTCAGATAAACACCCTCTTCAACAGCTGAATCTCCTCCACCTACAACGACTAGATTTTTTTGTTTAAAGAATGCCCCATCACATACTGCACAGTAGCTGACGCCACGGCCGCCAAGTTCTTTTTCACCTGGCACACCCATTTTTTTATACTCTGCTCCTGTTGTAATGATAATGGCACGTGTTTTATATTCTTTTGCACCTGATTTAATGGTTTTATATTCTTCACCATCAATGATTTCTGTTACATCACCGTAGGCATATTCAGCACCAAATTTTTTAGCGTGCTCAAACATTTTTGTAGAAAGCTCTGGCCCTAAAATTGTATCAAAACCTGGGTAATTTTCTACTTCTTCTGTGTTAGCCATTTGCCCACCAGGAATACCACGTTCAATCATTAATGTTGATAAATTTGCACGAGATGTATAGACAGCAGCAGTCATCCCTGCAGGACCTGCACCAATGATTACTACATCATAAATTTTTTCTTCCGACATAAATACTTCCCCCTAAACAAAATACTTTTTATCTTCATTAAGTGTAACGTCACCTATTGAAGAAGATAAAGCCCTTGGCGGATAGGACGGTTATAAAACGCAATGTCGCCAAGGAATATTGGTGATAACGTTAGTATGTTCATCGTATGTGAAAGTATAAAGTTATTCAACTATGTTGCTCACACGCTAATTATGACTATCAGGTAAAAATGTTAAGATTTCATCAATATACTTCGTTAAAGTGGAAACAGAAACCCCATATTGTTGAGCTATTTCTTTTTTTGTTACTTTGAGCATCTGTGAAGATTTAAACAAATAGTCATTTGCTCCCGCAATCGCTGCAGGATTAGTAAAACGATAATTTTGTACTAAAGCTTGTTCACAAAGTACAAACCACATCTGAAACATTGGAACAATCAGTGATGATAGCTTTCCATACTGTTCTAATAAAATTTCTGACACATGGACTGCACGTAAAAAGCTTGCTTCTACTTTATTTTTCTTATCAAATTCATGACCCAGTGCGTAAGCCAAAAATAACTTCTCGAATGAGCCTAATTGTTCAATATTGACCCATTTCGGATGGGCGATAATTTCTTGCTTATGGGCAGTTCCTTTCAATAAAAACAACCCAAAAATACGTTCACTTGTATAAGAACTTTCTAATTTTTCAACAATAAAATCACGATCATGCTCCAAGGCATCCAGAGCAAATTCATTCTCCTGTTGGCGCCATGGCTCAAAGCCTTCTTTGTCTGGATCTAGCTCTAGAAGCTGATCCCAAGCACTTTTCGAAATCTCCACATGATCTGAGAAATATGCAGCATGGGATAACCAAAAGTAAAAACCTGCATCTCCAACATAGCCTCTCTTTTGCATACTGCGTAACCACTTATAGGCTAATTCGTATTGCCCTATTAAGGCTAATGTCGCTCCAAGCTTATAACGATGCTCCCATGTATAAGGCTGAATTTTAACAAGCACATTTAATAGCGCTTGTAAGTCTTCTTCATTCTTTTCATAATACGCAATCACCGTTAAATTACATAGCGCATGTAAGTTGCCCTTATTTTCACGTAGCACTGTATGTAAGAGAGCTTTTGCTTGTTCTTCTTCTCCAACATAAAAATAAGCGAGCGCTAAATTATTATAGGCAGACCAAAATGCTGGGCGATCTTCAATTAAATCTTCTAAAATATTAATAGCTTCTGGGAAATCTCCCTTTTCCATACAACGACGAGCCTGCTCCTGGCGATATAAATCCTCACCTGAGCCTTCAAGTTCTTCTAAATCGTCCTGCTCAAAAGCGACGAATTCTAATATTTCTGCTGCCTCATCCGCATAAGCACCTTCTGGCTCTAACTTTAAGTATTCTTCCGCAAAGCGTTTAGCATCATGCATTATGCCTACACACCCAGATACCTCTGCCATATAAAATATGATTTCAGGATTATCTGGATCAATTTGATAAGCATGACGAAGCAGATCATACGCTTCCTCAAAACGTTGACCCTCTAACTCTACTATGGCTAGCTGCAAGTTAATCATTGGATCATCAGGACTTAAATCTACCGCACGCTGTAAATATTTATAAGCCTTATTCATTTGACCACTGTTCATAGCTTGAATTGATTTTTTATAATAATAGTCGCCTGTTGGAATGAACGACACTATATTCGATTGAGTCTCATTTTGACGTTTCTTTTCCAATATATTTCCTCCGAAACAAGAAATAAGGAACGTATTTCACGTTCCTTTACACAGTAATCTCTATTATACCATACAATCAATAATATGCTGTTATTTCTCCTCGTGACGTTTTTCCAACACATGTAGTACATCATAAATACTTATCTTTTGTTCTTGCAGTAAAACGAGAAGGTGATACAGCAGATCAGCTGCCTCCCATTTTACTTCCTCAGCATCTCGGTTTTTAGCCCCTATGACAACCTCCGTCGCTTCTTCTCCAACCTTTTTACAGATTTTATCAATACCCTTATCAAATAAATATGTAGTATATGCTCCCTCTGGCATTTCCTGCTCACGCTTTTCAATCACACGTGCAAGTTTAGAGATAATGTCCACGGAGCCTACCTTATCATATTGTTGAATAACCTCCGTAAAGCAAGAAGTTGTACCGTTATGACAGGCTGGTCCAGCTGGTAGAACTTCCACCACTAAGGCATCTTGATCACAGTCTGCTTTTATGGATACTACTTGTTGCGTATGACCACTTGTAGCCCCTTTATGCCAAAGCTCTTGGCGCGAACGAGAATAAAACCAAGTTTCTCCTGATTGAATTGTTTTAGCCAATGACTCTTGATTCATATAAGCTACCGTTAGCACTTCTTTTGTATTGGCATCTTGTACAACAGCTGTAACAAGACCTCGCTCATCGAATTGGATGTTCTCTATCATCTTATTGCCACTCCTTTTTCACGTAGGTATTCTTTTACTTGTGCTACGCTTGTTTCCTTGTAATGGAAGATCGAAGCTGCCAGTGCAGCATCTGCATCTACCTCTTGTGCTAATACTTCGTAAAAATGCTCGGCATGTCCTGCTCCACCACTAGCAATAACCGGGACTGTTACTGCCTCTCGTACCGCTTTTGTTAAAGCTAAATCAAAACCGGACTTTTCTCCATCTTGATTCATGCTTGTTAATAAAATTTCACCTGCTCCTAAACGTACAGCTTCCTTTGCCCAATCAATAGCCGACCAAGCTGTTTTGTTACGCCCACCATGTGTATAAACCATCCACGTGCCGTCCACTTCACTATAGCGAGCATCAATTGCTACTACGATACATTGTGCACCAAAGAAATCGGAGCCTTCTTGGATAAGGGCTGGTCGCTCCAAAGCAGAAGTATTGATTGATACTTTATCAGCACCCGCACGTAAAATACGTTTCATATCATCCAATGTACGAATACCACCACCTACTGTAAAAGGAATGGCAAGTGTAGCAGCTGTTTGACGAACAACGTCTACCATCGTTTGGCGACCTTCATGTGAAGCAGAAATATCTAGAAAGACAAGCTCATCTGCCCCTTGTTCATCATAGAACTGCGCAAGCTCTACTGGATCACCTGCATCACGAATAGATTCAAATTGTATGCCCTTTACAACCCGACCTTCCTTCACATCAAGACATGGGATAATACGTTTCGTTAGCATACTTTCACACCTTTCAGCCATTGCTCTAATAAATAAATACCTAGTTCCCCTGACTTTTCAGGGTGAAATTGCATGCCTGTCACGGAACCATTTGTCACAATACCTGGCACTTTCATGCCATAATAATCTGCATAGGCAACAAGCTCTGATTCCTCTATATTTTTTGCATAATAGGAATGAACAAAATAAACATGCTTCGCTGCTATTTCATTGTTCAACCATGCCGGCTGATTCGTTAATATCAGCTCATTCCACCCCATATGTGGCACCCGGTATAGCTGGTCTTCTGTCATACCGGTAAAGCGGGTAATACACCCTTTAAAAAATCCTAACCCTTTTGTTGGCGTTACTTCATCACTTTGCTCAAATAATAATTGCATGCCTAGACAAATTCCCAATAAGGGGCGATTTTCGCTATACGCCTTTTGTAAATAACAATCTAGCTTTGTTTCTGCTAATCGCTTTCTAGCATCAGGGAATGCGCCAACTCCTGGTAATAAAAGCGCATCTGTCGTATCTAGCATCTTTTCATCAGCAGACACAACAACCTCACAACCTAGTCGCTTTAATGCCTGTTCTACACTAAATAAATTACCCATACCATAATCAATCACGCCTATTTTCACGTTAACAGCCCCTTAGTCGATGGTACACCTTTAACACGTGGATCAATTTCTACTGCAACATCAATAGCACGTGCTAGTGCTTTGAAAATTGCCTCAATAATATGATGTGTATTGTTTCCATAAGGTACTATGACGTGAACATTCATACGTGCTTCTAGCGCAAATTTCCATAAAAATTCATGCACTAACTCTGTATCAAACGTCCCTACTTTTTCTTTTAATGGTGGCACTCGATACTCTAAATGTGGTCGATTGGAGCAATCTACTACAACCTGTGCTAGTGCGTCATCCATCGGCACAAATGCTGTACCATAGCGTTTAATACCTTTTTTATCACCAAGTGCTTCACGAATAGCTTGGCCTAAGACAATACCAAGATCTTCTGTTGTATGATGATCGTCGATGTAAGTATCACCATTCGCTTGGATAGTTCCATTAAATAGTCCATGCTTGATAAATAAATCTAACATATGGTCCATAAATCCAACACCTGTTTGAATAGTTGCTTGGCCTTCACCATCTAAATCAATTGCTACTGTAATTTGCGTTTCATTTGTGGTACGTTCTACTTTTGCATATCGTTTCTTTTCTACCATTGTCCTATTCCTTCTCCCATCCGCGTGATTCCACTGCACGCGCATGACCCTCTAAGCCTTCCATACGCGCTAGACGTGCAATTTTCGGTGCATTTTCTTCCCATGTTTTTCCGCTATAATAAACAATACTTGATTTTTTCACAAAATCATCAACACTTAAGCCACTTGCAAAACGAGCCGTGCTATTGGTTGGTAGCACATGATTTGTCCCTGCAAAGTAATCTCCAACAGGCTCTGAGCTGTATCGGCCAATAAATATACCACCCGCATGTCTTACTTGCTCAGCAATAACTTCTGCATTTTCTGTAAGAATTTCTAAATGCTCAGGTGCTAACGTGTTAATCGCTTCCACTGCATCTGCTAAAGTGTCAGCAACATAAATTGCTCCGAATTTTTCTATGGAAGCCCGTGCCACTTCTTGACGTGGTAAAGTCTTCAATTGCTTGTCTACTTCCTCAGCAACCTTTTTCGCTAGTTGTTCCGAAGTCGTTACGAGGATGGCACAAGCTAATACATCATGCTCTGCCTGTGATAAAAGATCAGCAGCAATTTCATCAGGGTAGGCTGTGTCGTCAGCCAACACCGCAATTTCACTAGGTCCCGCAATCATATCAATCGCTACCTCACCAAACACCTCCCGTTTGGCCAGAGCTACGAAAATATTGCCAGGGCCTGTAATTTTATCGACTGGAGCAATTGTTTCTGTACCGTATGCAAGTGCAGCAATCGCTTGTGCTCCACCAACTTTATAGATTTCATTTATGCCTAAAAGATGAGCTGCTACAAGTACACCTGCTGGTAATTTCCCGCTCTGATTAGCAGGAGAAGTAATGACAATACGCTGCACGCCAGCAACCTGAGCCGGAATCACATTCATTAATACCGATGATGGATATGCTGCAGTACCACCTGGAACATACAACCCTACTGCATCCAAAGCAGTCACTCGTTGTCCTAACCAAGAACCATCTCCCAACTCCATATGGTAGCCTGTACGTATTTGTTGTTCATGGTATAATCGAATATTTTCAGCAGCCTCTGCTAAATCGCTATACAGTTGTTGATCAAGAGCATTTACAGCTTCTGCAATTTCCTTCTCTGTAACACGCAAGCTTTCAGGAGCATAGCCATCCCATTTTTCAGTATAGAATCGTATCGCTGCATCTCCCTGTTTCTTCACCTCAGATAAGACTTGTCTCACAACATTTAGCTGTTCCTCATTTCCTCCTTCAAGTGGCCTTTTTAAAGAAATACCTTTTGCAAGCTTTATTATTTTCATCGAATTAAACCCCTTTAGTCCCTTATATGTAACTAAATTTGATTATTTTTGTGCTCATTCACACATTTTTTCAATCGCTTGACAAGATCCATAATACGCTCACCCTTCATACGATAACTTACAGGGTTTGCTATTAATCGTGAAGAAACGGCAGTAATAAATTCGTACTCTACTAAACCATTTTCTTTTAGTGTACGCCCAGTAGAAACAATATCGACAATACGATCCGCTAAACCAATCATCGGTGCTAATTCAATAGATCCATTAAGTTCGATAATTTCTACTTGCTCTCCAATTCCCTTATAATATTTCATAGCGATATTCGGATATTTCGTAGCAATTCGAGGTGCAATTTCATTCATTGATGTATTTGGCAAACCTGCAGATGCGATATAGCAATTACTAATTTTTAAATCGAGTAATTCATGAACCTCACGCTGCTGTTCTAACAAAACATCCTTTCCAGCAATCCCAATATCAGCAACACCATGTTCAACATAGACAGGAACGTCCATTGGCTTTGATAAAATAAAGCGAATTTTTTCCTCTGGTATTTCAATCATTAATTTACGTGACATTTCTACTTCTGCTGGTAAATTAAAACCTGCCTCTAATAGCATTCGATAGGCCTCTTCAAAGATTCGCCCTTTTGGCATTGCAATCGTTAATTCATTCACTGCCAATTTCCTCCTGTCCTACAACCACCACTTCTGTAAAGTAAGCTAAATAGGCTGCTTCATCTACTAGGCTGCTACGTAACTGTAAAGTAGCCAATTTCCCTGCTGCTCGCAATGCTTTGACCTTTAACAATGCTGCCTCGAATTGTTCTTCCTCAAAGAGCACAACGGTTGCTTCCTGTTGTTTCTCTGACTCCCCATTTAACGTTTCTAATAATCGGTCAACTCGAATGCTAAAACCTGTCGCACCAACCTTTGAACCAAATACCCCTAGCAAGCCATCATAACGGCCACCATTCCCTAACGGAAAACCGCTCCCTACCGCAAATACTTCAAAAAGCATGCCAGTGTAATAGCTCATATGACTCGAAAGTGTGAAATCAAAAGTAACATGTTCAGCTAAGTCAGCCATTTCTAGTAGCTGAGCAAGCTGCTGCATATACTCTAACGCATCATTTTTACGTACATATTTTTCAATATCCCGAATATCCCTTACATTCATTGCTTCTTCTATAAACTGGAGGAGAGCATCGGTTTTAGCTTTTGGCAAATCAAATGACTCCACCGCTTCTTCAAACCCTACATAATTCCGTTGGACAAGCAAAGCTCTTAGTATTGCTTGTTGCTCGTTACTCTCTGTGTAATCTTGTAAAATGCAATGAAGGATGCCTGCATGACCAATTGTCACTTTAAATTCCTCTAATTTAAAATGCTTCAATAGCTCCATTGCTGTAACAATGACTTCTGCATCAGCAAATACGGATTGATCACCTATTAACTCAATCCCCATCTGGTCGAACTCTGCTGGTCTTCCTCCCTCAGCTTCTTGAGCACGAAAAACACTTGCGAAATACGCAAGGCGTAGTGGAATCATTTCTTTCAATAATTTCGATGTTGCTACTCGAGCAATAGGCGTTGTCATATCTGGTCGCAATACTAGTGTGTTCCCCTGACTATCCACCAATTTAAATAAATGAGCATCCGCTATCGCTGAAGCTTTCCCGACCGTATCGAAATATTCCACAGCAGGTGTTTTAATAAACTCATAACCCCTTTTATATAAAAAGTCTCTGCCTGCATGTCTAACGGCTTCAACCTTCTCATAGATTTGCGGGAATGTATCACGCATTCCAAGTGGTTTTTCAAACATTTTTAATGAAGACATATGGTCACATCCTTATATCACACTTTAATTCACTAGAGTATTAGAGAATTAGATTATGAAAGAATTCTAACTTATTTTGCTTAAACAGTCAACGTTATCTTCTCTATTTTCACAATCTTTAAATACTTATTTTTCTGTTAATTATATACATTGTATGGTGTACGAACCCATAACATCATTTCTTTAAATTTAAACAATATGTGTATTTGGACTATATTATGACGAAGCACTTTCATGGACCATCACAATAAAAGCTATGCCTACAAGTGTTCTGGATAGCCTTTATACTAAAAAAACTCACGAAGTATGTCTCCATACAACGTGAGTTTTTCTACTTTTGTGGCGTACTCCACTCTACAACTTCATTACGCTTACGCTCTGCCATTTGTTCAGCAGTATAAATAATTCTCATAGGGTTTCCTCCTGCTAAACAACCTGCTGGTACATCCTTATGTACGAGGGAGGCGGCTGAAACAATAGCACCATCTCCAATTGTTACACCAGGTAAAATCGTTGAATTTGCTCCAATCATGACTTCATTACCAATATGAACATCACCTAAACGGTATTCTTCTATTAAATATTCATGCGCTAAAATGGTCGTATTAAAACCAATTACCGTATTTTCTCCAATGAAAATACGTTCAGGAAACATAGTGTCTGGCATAACCATCAACGCTAATGAAGTTCGCTCGCCAATTGTCATATTTAAAAATGTACGATATAACCAGTTTTTCACACGTAAAAATGGTGTGAAGCGTCCGATTTGAATGACAATGAAACACTTCATCACCTTCCAAAAGGACACCGTGTCATAAATATTCCAAAGCGAATTAGCTCCTTCAACACGGTAACGTTCTGTTTTACGCGCCATCTAACTTACCCCTCTTTCACAATATCAAATAAATCCGTCATATGCTGAAGCATATATTCTGGTTGATATTGCTGTAAGTATGCCTCACCTTTAATCGCCCAAGCAACACCTGCTGCTCTTACTCCTGCACGATGACCCGCTTCAATATCATGCGAATTATCTCCAATCATAATTGCGTCTTCCTTGTCTATCCCTAAGCGCTCCAAAGCTAGTAGGACTGGCTCTGGATCAGGCTTTACATTTTTCACATCGTCTGTGCCAATACGGACATCAAATAGATTTGTAGCACCTAGTATTGAAAGTCCTCGATCAATGGTATCATTACGTTTCGTCGAAACAATGGCCAAGCGAATACCTTGTGCTTTTAATTGTTCTAGCGTTGTTACTACATCAGGGTATTGGCTCACAAGTTCATCATGATGTTCTATATTCCAAGCGCGATATTTTGCTATTAAAGCCTCCTCTTCACCTGGAGCAATGTCATTAAATGTCTGTTTCAGGGATGGACCAATGAATTTCAAGCAGTCTTTTGGCGAATATTGCCCGGGAAATCGCTCATTTAACACATGCATAAATGTTTGAATGATTAAATCATTTGTATTAAGTAAAGTTCCATCAAAGTCGAATAGTAGAGCTTTTACAGCCATATTTTTTACATCCCCTTATTTGTTTTCCAAGTATTTCACGGCTGGTTTTACCTTTATTCTGCGATAAATAATCGCTCCAAGTCCAACGATAATCCCAATAATAGATACAACCTGCGCTGAGCGTAAATCGCCTACAAGATACAGACTATCTGTACGCATTCCTTCAATAAAGAAACGACCAATTGAATACCAAATTAAATAACTAAAGAAAATTTCCCCACGATTTAAATTTACTTTGCGTAAAACAAGTAAAATAATAAGCCCAATAAGGTTCCAGACGGATTCATATAAAAACGTCGGATGTACATACGAACCTAATTCTTCGATATACATTTGATTGATAATCCAATCTGGCAGCATGAGATTTTCTAAAAATGCTTTAGATACCTCTCCACCATAGGCCTCTTGGTTCATAAAGTTGCCCCATCGACCAATAATCTGACCGATTAAAATACTTGGTGCTGCAATATCCGCTACTCGTAAAAAGCTTACATTTTTTATACGAGTATATATGTAAGCTGTGACAAATGCCCCGATGAGGGCACCATGAATGGCAATACCGCCATTCCATATTTCAATGATTTTCCCGGGATTTTCACTATAGTAATCCCATCGCATTGACACATAGTAAATACGTGCACAGATGATGGATATTGGCACTGCCCATAATAACAAGTCTGCAAGGAAGTCTTCAGGCAATCCTCTCTTAACAGCCTCTCTCTGCCCGACAACATAGGCTAAAATGATTCCCGACACAATCAGCAATCCATACCAACGCACTGGAATTGGCCCTAAATGGAAAGCAATCGGGTTAATCTGTAATAGTAATAAATCCATCTTCTACCCCTCTCAATATGTCATTAATCATGGATGGTTTGTTTGTTTGTATTAATCGTCTAACACATCATTCGACGAAATGACTTCATCTAAGCGTCTTGAAAATTCCTCAGCTGCATTAACTCCCATTTTCTTCAAGCGATAATTCATCGCAGCTACTTCAATAATAACGGAGACATTGCGCCCTGGGCGTACTGGGATTGTTAATTTTGTCAGCTCAGTATCAATTATTTTCATTTTCTCTTCTTCTAAGCCTAATCGATCATAAACTTTTTGCGGGTCCCAAATTTCCAGCTCAATGATCAGTGTAATACGTTTATATGGACGCACTGCACTCGCACCAAATAGTGTCATAATGTCAATAATCCCAATACCACGTATTTCTAATAAATGCTCCAACAAAGGTGGTGGACTACCAATTAATAAGTTTTCCGATTCTTGACGAATTTCTACACAGTCATCTGCTACTAATCGATGACCCTTTTTTACAAGCTCAAGTGCTGTTTCACTTTTACCTACGCCACTTTTCCCAATAATTAAAATACCAATTCCATACACATCGACGAGTACACCATGGGCTGCTGTCATTGGTGCTAGGCGTCCCTCTAAGTAGTTTGTCAATCTACTCGAAAATTTTGTTGTCGTCATATGTGTTTTAAAAACTGGAACATGCTTTTCGTTGGAAGCTTGTATAAGCTCCTCTGGCACTTCTAAATCTCGAGAAATAATAATAGCAGGCGTATCTTGCGAACAAAGCAAACGCATACGCTCTAGCTTGACATCTGCTGGCAGCATTTCAAAAAAAGATAGCTCTGTTTTGCCAAGCAATTGTACACGATTAGCAGGATAATGTGTAAAATAACCTGCCATTTCAAGTCCAGGTCTTGAAATATCACTTGTCACTATTGTTCTGCCGATCCCTTCCTCACCAGCTAATAACTCTAACTTAAATTTCTCCATAACATCTCTTGTTAATACTACGACCAATGAAAAAGCCTCCAATCAATGGATAAGGTTCTCCTTATTTTAGCATGTCTATGTATAAAAGAAATGTATTTACTCTTAACAAAAAAACTAGCGGCTCTCCAGTCCGCTAGTTTTGAATAGTATTATTTCTGAGTAGCTAACCATTTAGCAACTGCCTCAGCATCTGCCCCTTTAACAACTCCAGGAGGCATGCCACCTTTACCATTATTAATAATATCTAAAATTTCTGATTCTGATAAACGAGAACCTACATCGTTTAATGCTGGTCCAGTCGCACCTTGTAGCTCGCCACCATGACAAGAAACACAAGATTTCATAGCGATTGCTTCACCATCCGGAGCAGCGGCACTTTCATTGTTAGTTGCCTCTTTATCTCCGCCGCCACATGCAGCTAAAAAGATTGCTGATCCGAACACTAATGTTAACATTGCTTTTTTCATTAGTACCCCTCCTCATAATAATTATCTTACGCCGCCATTATACCAAAATTATGCACGTTTGAAACCTTCTCCTAATACCTCATACGCATCAGAAACGATAACAAACGCTGATGGGTCAACGCTTTTAATGAGTTGTTTCAGCTTTGTGAATTCTGTTTGATAAACAACAACCATAAGAACTGGTCGTGCTTCTCCCGTATAACCTCCGATGGCTTGTAACTTCGTGACTCCACGATTGATTTCAGCATAAATGGCTTGCCGAACTTCATCTTGTTTCACCGTAATAATATAGACCATTTTAGATTGACTAAAACCTAGCTGAATGATATCAATTGTTTTTGTCGTTACATAAAGTCCAATCAAGGCATACAAACCTTTCTCTAAATCAAAAACAACTGCTGCACTAATCGCAATGATTCCATCTATTAATAGCACACTCGTACCAAGCGATAATCCAGTAAATTTCGTAATGATTTGCGCTAGTAAATCAGTGCCACCAGTTGAAGCATTCCCTTTAAAGACCAGTCCTATTCCTAATCCAACAACAATTCCACCAAAAAGAGCTCCAAGTAAAGAATTATCAGTCCAAGGTTCCCAGCTATTTGTTAACAAGACAATAAACGGTAACGTAATCGTACCGATAAATGATTTAATACCAAATTTTTTGCCCAGCAACAACACTCCAGCAATAAATAGTGGAATATTAAACGCATATTGAACAATTCCCGGATTCCAACCAAATAAACCATGCAAAATCGTACTAATTCCACTGACCCCACCTGAAGCGACTTGATTTGGTAATAAAAAGACATTAAAACCAATAGCTATTATTGCCGCTCCTACTATCACATACACATACTCCACAATGCTTTCTCTCACATCATGCTTCATTTCCCCACGCCCACTTCAACTATCAGAATTTTTTAAAGACGTGATGATTATAGCAAATACTTTTCACATTGAGAACTTCATCTTGATGAAGAAAGCACTGTCTTGTAGACATACAAAAGAAGCTAACTCACCTGAAAATAAGATAGCTTCTTAACAAGAGTACAGTCATTTAAAATGATTTTTCTGCCCATTCCATGGCCTCATAATATAATTGATCAATATCAACTAATTGGATATTCAATTGTGTAGCTAGCTCCTCTAATCGCTCCCAGTCTAATTTACTTAAAGCGATACTAAACTCCAAATAAGGTGTCATGTCCGTTTCATTACCTAATATTGTATTCGTGATATCCTCCGAAAATGGAAGCTGGTGTAGAATAGCTTCCATCGGTCTTTGAAGTAATGTATCAATTAGTGAAAACATGCCCACTAAGAAATATTCCGAGAAATTCTTTTTGTAGGAAAGCTTCGCTAATTTCTCACAGACCTTTGCACGGAATAAAGATGTACACATCACTTCTTTAAATAAATCAGAGTCGGCATCTATATCCATTTCTCGCATAGCCAATAAATAAATCCATTTTCGTAAATTCGAAATCCCAAGGAGGACAATGGCTTGTTTAATAGAGCGTACTTTAGATTTTGAGCGCTTAGAAGAATTATTAATCATTTGTAATAATTTATACGTCAATGAGATGTCCCGTTCAATATTTTCTGCTAGTAGTTGAATATTTGGCTCTTCTTCTTTTAGTAATGAGATGATATGAATGTATTGGATCGTATTCGCTGGAATGTCTGTTGCGTGTATTATTTGAGGTTGTTCAAAAAAATAGCCTTGAAACAATACATACCCAGAGGATTTAGCCACTTCAAATTGATGGCGAGTTTCTACTTTTTCAGCGAGTAATTGAATATGTGGAAATCTTTCCTTTACTTCACTTTCAATCTCCATTCTTTTTACGATAGATGAAGCTAAAAAGTCTACTTTAATATAGTCGACTTGTTCGAACAGTTCATCATAAACTTCTACATGTTCTTCCATAATAAAATCATCTAATGCTATTTGGAATCCATGTTTTTTCAGCTCAATCACCCGTTCAACTAACTGTGGGGTAAGCGGAACATCTTCTAATATCTCAATCACAACCTGTGAGGGATTTAAAAATTCATGAATTGAGCTCATCAATAAGTTTTCTGTAAAATTAACAAAACCCGGTTTACCTTTTGTTACTTCTTCAAAACCAATTGAAAGAAATGAGTTCACAAGTACGTCAATAGTTGCTGCATCTGAATCAACCATTGGAAAGGCATTTACGTTTTTGCCACGATATAATAATTCATACGCAACAACCTGCTCATGAAGATTAAAGATAGGCTGTCTGCCAATAAATACTTCCATTTCGATACCCCCATTTCTCCATATTCTAGTAATTCTAAGTATAGCATTTTTTACAACCTGATGCTTATACTTCAATATAATTTAACACGGTCCTACTAATCCAAAAAAAGACAGTCCAAGTGATTTTTTCATCACAAGGACTGTCCTTATTATTTACCAACTTTGGATTTAATGGCTCCGATTACTGCAGGTACAACAGAGATAAAGATAATCAATATAAGTACTATTGAGAAGTTATCTTTGATAATAGGAATATTCCCAAAGAAATAGCCTAGTAATGTACAGCTGAAAACCCATAAAACGGCACCAAGAATATTATAAAGAAGGAAGTAGCTATAGTTCATTTTACTTGCACCGGCTACAAACGGAATGAATGTACGAATAAATGGCATAAAACGGGCTATAACAATCGTTTTCCCACCATGAGTATTAAAGAATTTTTCTGCTGCCTCCATGCGTTCTTTCTTCACAACTCTGCCAAGAAGGCTCTTTGGAGGTATAGATGTTCCTACCTTATGACCAATATGATAGTTCATCGTATCTCCTAAAATAGCTGCTGCTAAAAATACAGGGATTAGAATCCACATATCAAAGGCTCCCATTGCAGCTGCTAGTGTACCACTTGCAAATAGCAATGAATCACCAGGTAAGAACGGGAAAATAACAACGCCTGTCTCTACAAAAACAATCGCAAATAAAATAAGATAACTCCAATTGCCAAAATCACGAATAATTTCTTCTAAATGTACATCAATATGGATAATAAAGCTTATTAACTCTTTAATGAGTTCAATCATGTTTTTGTATGCTCTCTTTCAATAGTATTTTTACTAAAAGCTTTGACGTAGCTCCACATCAAAGGGTTCCAAGTTTTGTACGTCTTTTTACATTACTTCCTCACTATATGACAAGCTCTTGAAAAGTATGTAGAAGATTTCACAAGTTTGATTTTATCACTTACAGATAGTTACGCTCAACTGATTTTACTATTATACGAATAATGTACAAAAAAAGAGCTACCATTTTTCAATAGTAGCTTTTCTCGTTTAAACTTTTTCTTTTAATGAACGACGTAGTATTTTTCCTGTCGTGTTCTTCGGAAGTTCGTCTAAAATCTCGATTACTTTTGGAACTTTATACTTTACCATATGCTTAGCACAATAAGAAAGGAGGTCCTCTGTAGACGTGGCTGCTACTTCTTTTAGTACAACATATGCATGAACGGCTTCCCCTAAGTTAGGATCTGGGAACCCTACAACTGCTGCCTCCACAATATTATTATGGGTAAACAAGACTTCCTCCACTTCTCGAGGATAAACATTATAGCCCCCAACAATAATCATATCTTTTTTGCGATCAACAATATAAAAATACCCTTCCTCATCTACTCTTGCTAAATCTCCTGTATAAAGCCAGCCATCCCGTATCGCCATCGCTGTTTCTTCTGGCATTTTATAATAGCCCTTCATTACGTTAGGACCACGTACAATTAGCTCCCCTACTTCGCCAACAGGCACTTCCTGACCGTTCACATCAACCACTTTATTCTCTACATTACTAATGGAAGTACCAATAGAGCCGGCTTTTCGATCACGATCTAGCGGATTAAAGCATGTAACGGGTGAAGCTTCTGATAAGCCATACCCCTCGGACACACGCACATTAAATTTCTGCTCGAAATTATGTAATAGTGCAACAGGTAAAGAGGCACCACCTGAAATGGCCAAACGAATTGTCGAGAAATCTTCTGGATTGCCCTCAGGTAATTGATATAAGAAATTATACATAGTTGGAACACCAGCAAATACTGTTGCTTTTTGTTCTCTCGCTAGTGCAAAAATTTCTGTAGGACTAAATCTTGGTGTAAGTAAAACTGTAGCTCCGCTTAATAAAGGCGCATTGACTACAACCGTTAAGGCAAATACATGGAATACCGGTAAAGTAGCGATAACACGATCATCCGCCTTAATTCCTAAATAATGGGCAACATCACGAGCATTTGAATAGACATTGCCATGTGTCAGCATGGCACCCTTTGGACTGCCTGTTGTACCAGAAGTATACAAAATGATAGCATTATCGTCATCTGCAACTTCAATAGGCTGTAAAGATTGAGAAGCATTAGCGATAATTTGTGTAAATAAATGTGTCTTTTCTTGTGCTTGTGGTGATAAAGCAGCCACTTTTTCTACTACATCTGGCGTTGTTTCACAAATAACGAATGATGCTACTTGCGGAAAAGCTTGTACACCCTTTTCAACAAGTGGTAGCAAAGCATCCAGCGCAATAACTACTTTTACATCCCCATTATGCAAAATATATGAAATTTCATCAGGTGTATAGATTGGATTGACTGGTATTGCTGTTGCCCCTAAGCGCATTGTTGCATACAAAGCAATTAAATAATGAGGCGTATTGCCGAGTAAAAACGCCACATGTTCCCCTTTTTCAACGCCTAAATCTTGTAACCCCTTTGCAAAGCGACCAACTGTAAGCTCAAATTCCCCGTAAGTAGTATCCTTCCCCATAAAATGATACGCAACTTTTTCCGGTTGTTCTGTTGCCTGTTGGTGAACACGTGAAACTAAATTCAATTACACCATCCCCTTATCGTATAAAATGAATCGTTATTCAGTAATATTATATAAGAAATATATCTAAAAGACAATGAGTCTTTTTATTTCATGTCGTAAATTACGTCAAATAATTCATTTTTTGCTCTTTTAAACAAATACATCATGAACGAATATGAGAGATGTAGCGCCAACGAATTAAATAAAAATAGACGACTTGTATTAACACAAAAAAGCCAAAAGCAAAGAACACTTCTTTTACAATCGAAATATTTGCATTGTCTCTCAAAATGCCTTGAACCATTAGAAAAGCAAAGGCACTATGCATCATCGCGACACCCCATGGTAAGAAGAATTGAGGAAATAAATGACGATTAACAAGCTTTTTAAGCTCTGCATCGGTTAAACCCATACGCTTTAATACATCAAATTTGCGCTTTTCTCGTTCAAGTGACGTATGCAATTTGAAATAGATAAAGCTCCCAGCTGCAAGTAGAAAGACAGTGGCAACTAAAACACCTACTAATGTAAAGAGTGAGTAGGTAGCTAGTATATAAGAATAATTTAATCCAGCATTCTCAAAGTAAAAAGGACTAAATTTATCCTTCTTAATAAAATACAAATTAGACTCTAGATAATCTATATTTTTACCGATTTCCTTAGTCTCCATCCACTGTGGAATCACAAACGTAAATAAATGATAGCTTGGTTGAATAATGTCTTGATCAGCAATTGGACGAACAAGCTTAGCAAAATCTTCATCACTGATGACGATGGAATTGACACTTACAATCGAACCAGGGAATACTATTTTTGGATAGACACTATCAATCGTTATCGGTATATTATTTTCCTCTAGCACGGTATGCACGATTCTATTTTTTAATTTTTTTAGTGAATCCTCTGAATAAGGGATAAACACTGCCTCTCCAGATCCTAAATTCAACAAAGGATAGCTGTAAGAAGAAAGTAAGACATTCATATCGGACTCTCGAAAGACCTCAACCTCATTGCGTGTAAAAGAAGAGGTTTGCTTCACTACAATAAAACGAGAAAGCTGATAGGATAAACCCTTCTCCTCTAATTGTAGCCTTAATGAATTGATATGCTCTCGTTCATATGGATTATCGACATCCCCTTTATAAACGAGCCCCAATGGATTTAGCCGATCATATTGGGTTGTATAGGAGGACATAGTCGCTAAAACACCAACAGATAAAAATGCAAGGGTTGATACCATCGTTACAACGAAAAACATTTTTACATTATCCATCATAATATGAGTTTGTTCAGCAAGAGATAGTAGACGATACCGCTGCCAATGATATTTGCGTTTTCCCCGGGCTAAATCTAAAAAGCAAGGAACGGAATCACTAAAAAAATAATATGTTCCAAATGTTGCGGAAAATGGGATTAACAGGGTTAAACCGATCAAAGAAGTATGTCCTACAACAAACGCTAAAATATATGTCGTTAAAATTAAAGCAACACCATAGACAGCTCGGATTTTTGAATAGGTAGCTAGGCTATTTAAATAATCACTACCTTTTAAAAGATCACGTAATTTTCGCTCTCGTGTGAAGTACACACTAATAAATGAAATTACTACAAACGCACTTGTGAACACTCCAATTGTCAGTAAAAATGGCTCCCAGGAAACGTAAAGGGGTAAATCATCTAAATGCAAAATTTCTCGTACAATCATAAAAAAGAATTTAGAAAACGAGAAGCCAAACACAATCCCTACAATGATGGAGCCAGATCCAATGATCATTGTTTCTAAAAAAACAAGTCGATTCATCTGGCGCTTTTCCATTCCCAAATGCAATAAAATGGCGAATTCTTGGGATCTAGCCTCTAAAAAGGCACTCATGGAATAATATAAAAAGAATAATGTAAAGAGGACGAGTACAATTTCTGCACCCACCATTCCTATCAGGGATACTTCGCCTAATATCCCTCGTTCAATATCTGGATGAAACATTAACATGGAATAGATAAAAAATACAGCCACCGAAAAAAAGCTTGCCATGAAAAAGGCACCATAGATACGGCTGTTCCGCACGACATTACGGTAAGCGAATTGTCGAAAGGTCACCTACTTGCCCTCCTCCTAGTAAGCTCAAAACATTTAATATGCGTTGGAAAAACATTTGACGACGATCATCACGATAAATTTCATTGAAAAATTCACCATCTTTAATGAATAACACTCGATCACAATAGCTTGCTGCAATCGGATCATGCGTGACCATCACAATCGTTGTTTGTTTCTCACGATTAACTTTCGTTAAAAGTTCTAGCACATCACGTGAAGAATTCGAATCTAAATTACCCGTTGGCTCATCTGCTAAAATAAGGCTAGGATTATGAATAAGTGCTCGCCCAATGGCAGTTCTTTGTGCCTGTCCACCAGAAATTTCATTTGGACGTTTATGAAGAAAAGAAGTTAAGTCTAGCTTTTCAACAATACTAGCTAGACGTCCCTCCATTACTTCTAGCGGCTGCTGATCTAAAGTTAATGGCAGCACGATATTTTCTTCAACCGTCAGCATATGCAAAAGATTGAAATCTTGAAAGACAAAACCGAGCTGTCTTCTTCTGAAGTAAGCAAGCTCTGTTGCATTCAGCTTATGTGGATTCATTCCATCCAGTATGATTTCTCCACTTGTCGGTTCATCAATGGTTGAAATAATATTCAGTAATGTTGTTTTACCGCTTCCTGAAGGCCCCATAACAGCTAGAAACTCACCTTCTTCAACATCAAAGCTCAATTGATTTAAAGCACGGTGCGTGACCTTACCTTCATACACTTTCGTCACATCTTTAATTTGTAAAATAGGCATCCTTCATTCACCTTATTTCTTCATTAATTCTAATGGCTGTGGTAAAAGCCACTCTAATACTACCTCAAAGCCAATTTGAAAATGAGGCTCTATCAATGCCATTACGGACTCTTCCTCTACCAAACTAAAGCAATGTTCTCCAATAATGACATCCCAAGCATCCATTTCTCCATCTACAATCTCACCACATACCGTATAATACCCACTGTACATAATCTTTTGACCTTCGACAGGAAATGCATTCAATAATGTCGGTTGTTGTAAGTTTAACCCAAGCATATTTGAAAAATGCAGTAGTTCTACGCCTAGCTTTTCATTTGCTATGAGGAAATTTTGATAAGCTAATGTATCTCCATGTTGCATATGAGTCATATAAAGAGCTTTTGTTTTCTCCTTATCAATCGTTAATACCCAATCTTCAATACGTACTTCTACCATTCTAGCGCCCCCTAGTTTGTAAATGTAACAGTCACAATCGTCCCTTTTCCTACCTCTGACGTAATAGCCAAATCATGTCCTAGTTTTTCACAGATTTCTTTGGCTAAATACAGGCCCATCCCAGTAGATTCCCCTGTTTTTCGCCCATTTTCCCCGGTAAAAAAGGCCTTCGTCACACGTGACAGATCGGAAGCTGGAATTCCAATTCCCTCATCACAAATGGCTAGCTGTACAAAGTCATCCTTCGTTATGGCAGAAATTGTAATTTTTTTATTGGCTTCAAAGGTATATTTCACAGCATTTGTAATAAATTGTCCTAGAATGAAGCGAAGCCATTTTGAATCACTCGCAACAATAAGATTATCGTCTATATGAATTTCTGGGAAAACTCTTTTCGTAATAAATAAACGTTTATTTTCATTAACAGTTGCAGTAACAATTGCTTTAAGCACAACCTGCTCAACTTGCATATCGTCCTCAAAATTTTCTAAACGCGCATTGACTAGTACCATGTCCAAGCCTCTACGCAAGCGATCTATTTCCTCCTGTATATTCTTTTTATCAAGAGGTCGGTCATCCTGTAATAATAGCTCCATTACAGAAATTGGTGTTTTCATTTGATGTACCCATTGATTCATAAACTGATCATGTCTCTTTTGACTGGCATATAATGCATGTAGCTCATGCTGATAAAGACGATACAATTCATGCATATATTTCTCAGTTTGCATAGCTTCTGGGGTCTTCGCATTTTTTTGGAGCACATCCTCCATCGCTGTTGGAAGCTGGGTTATTTTCACTAAGTATCGTTGTCGCATTAAATAACGGACAAGTAAAAAGGAAGCTAATAGTACAAGGCTAATACAAAAGGAATATATAGCCGTATCAATATTTCGGAAACCGTCTAGTCCATAGATGACCATGATAAAGCCAACTAATAAAAGCTGGAACACTATAAATGAAGCATAATCACGTAAAAATAATTTCCAGCCCACTACAGTTCACCCGCACTTAATATAAATCGATAACCAGCGCCACGTACGGTTTCAATAGTTGAAGATATGTTATAATCGGTTAATTTTTTACGTACTCGGGTCATATTAACATTCAATGTGTTCTCATCAACAAATGCCTGATCGTCCCACAGCTCCTCTAAAAGTTGCTCACGTGTCACGACTTTTGGCGCATTCCCCATCAGTAATTCTAGAATGATACATTCTTTTTTCTGAAGTGGAATTTCTAAATCATTTTTATGTAGCTCCATTCTTTCTAAATGAAGTACAAGCTGTCCTTGCTTAATTGTCCGCTCCTCTTGCCTTGCTGCATACTCACCATATGTACGGCGTAGATGACTGCGAATTTTAGCTAAAACAATCTCATAGTTGAACGGCTTTGTAATGAAATCGTCTCCCCCATTTTCAAGTGCGAAAATTTGGTCCATTTCTCCTGAGCGAGCAGAAATAAAAATAATTGGGCACGTTGTATGCTGGCGTAGCTGACGACACCAATAGTAGCCATCATAGGCTGGTAAATTTATATCAAGCAGCACCATATGTGGATTAAATGCTGTAAATTCTTCAATAAGATGATCAAATTCTTGAATTGTTGCAACTTCGTATTGATATTTTCTAAGCGTTTCCGCTAGTAACGATGCAATTTTAACATCATCTTCGACTATGAATATTCGATGTTTTTCCATATCAACACTCCTTTCTTTCTATATTGTATCAAAAAAAGGTTCGACGACATAATTGTCAGCGAACCTTTAGGCTAAAATAGTACACGAAACCGAATTTTCCTTAATAAATTAATTGTAAAAAGTCCTCAGTTGATATTCCACCAAAATATGTAGGAATATCAATGTCTGCTAATACATTAGCAATGGCCGCTCGATCATAGTTTGTCCCAATTAGGCGCTGCTCTATATCAGCCATATCACCTACACCGAAGAAATCACCAAAAATATGTGCTTCTTCAATTACTCCATGGTTCACTTCTAGGCGGATGTCAATACCACCTGTTGGGAAACGATGTGTTTTTTGAATGTTAAAGCGCGGTGATTTCCCAAAGTTCCATTCCCATGTTTGATAACGCTCTGCTGATAGCTTGTGAATATTTGCCCAATCTTCCTCTGTTAACTCATAATAACGAATATTTTCTTCTCCACCGAAAATGGATTTCAAAATCTCAAGGCGAAACTCTTCTATCGTCATGTTCTCCTTTAAAAACTCTGAAATGTTTGCTACTCGGGAACGTATAGATTTAATACCTTTCGATTCAATCTTATCCTTTTTGACTTTTAATGCAGAGACAACCGCATCAATTTCTGTATCGAACATCAATGTGCCGTGGCTGAACATACGCCCTCTTGTAGAAAACTGAGCATTTCCAGAAACTTTACGCCCCTCTGCAAGAATGTCATTGCGTCCTGAAAGCTCTGCATTGACACCCATTTTTGCTAGAGCATCTACCACTGGCTGTGTGAATTTTTTATAATTCATAAAACTATTGCCATCATCATTTGTAATAAAGCTGAAGTTAAGATTCCCTAAATCATGATAAACAGCTCCTCCCCCTGATAAACGGCGCACTACAATAATGCCATTGTCCTCTACATAGTCTGTATTGATTTCCTCAATTGTATTTTGGTTTTTCCCGATGATGATGGACGGTTGATTGATGTAAAAAAGAAGCACAGGCTCTTTCTCAACGTCCATTGTTTTTAACAAATACTCCTCAATAGCAAGATTAATACGTGGATCATGGATCCCTTTATTATCAACGAAAATCATAGTTTACGTTTCCTCCTTCACAAAATATCCATTTTAATTTTAACGTAAATTAGGCATTTTGTGTTGACGAAACGCATCTGTTATAATACACTAGAAAATATAGAAACAGTAATAGTACAGATGAACTTAAAGGAGGAGTCCACAATGTTAGAAAACGTAGTTGAATTTTTCAAGAATTTACCTGCAAAGCAATGTACTGAGTGCGGTGAAAAGATGGAAGAACAAAGCGAATGCTACAGCAACACTTGTGAAAAATGTAACCACCTATAAGCATTTGCCTATTCTGTAATTGTCATATACGTGCCCCACACGTAGCAATATTGACACCCTTCATCATATTTTGATGAACCCTTAATTAAATCTCTTACACTTACAAAACACCAGCTGATACGCTCATATCAGCTGGTGTTTTATGTTGTCGATAAGATTCAATGACAATCCTTTAACATGAACAAAAAGCACTCACCAACTTTGGTGAGTGCTTTATGAATTAGTTTTCTTCTGCTACTTTAGAGTAACGTTTATTGTGAAGTAGCATGAAGTAACCGAAAGTGATCGCTAAGAATGCTACTAAGAATCCAGCTAGAACACCATAGTTTTGCATTAAGAATGATGTATCGCCAGTAGAAATGCTTGATTTAAATGCTTGAACCGTATATGTCATCGGTAATAGCTTGTTAAATACTTGTAATGGTGATGGGATTAATTCTAGTGGGAACGTACCTGCACTTGTTGTTAATTGTAAAATTAACACGACAATTGCCATGAAACGTCCAGGGTCACCAAAAATTGAAACTAGCATTTGAATTAAAGCTAAGAATACATAGCTAGTTAATAATGCTGTTACGATAAAGTAGCCCATGTTATTCACTTCAAGTCCTAGACCCCATTTAACAATAACTACCGTTAACAATGTTTGTATTAAACCTACAACTGCTAATACAGTTACTTTACTTGTAAACCAAGTTGCTCCATTTTTTGGGCGAATTGCTGGTTCAACAAGTGGGAACACAATCGAAATTAATAATGCTCCTACGAATAAGCCAAGAGAAATGAAGTATGGTGCGAAACCTGTACCATAGTTAGGAACATGGTTAACAGATTCTTTTTCAACTTCAACTGGACTACCTACCATATCATAAGTGTCTTGATTTGCTTTTACTTCATTTGCTTTTTCACTTGCTTCACCTAATTTGCCAGATAAAGTAGATGTACCATCTGCTAATTCAGTAGAACCATCTGCAAGTGTTGCTGAACCCTGTGCTAGCTCACCAGATTTTGACGCAAGTGTAGAAGTACCTTGATTTAATGTTGTTGTACCACTCGCTAATTCATTTAATCCTGATGCTAACGTTTTTGAACCTGTTACAGCCGTATTCACACCAGCGTGTAATTCACCTAATTTTGCCGCTAATGTCGCATTACCTGCTTGTAAGCCTTTGGCACCTTCCATTAAAGCACTGCTTTTCGCTGTTAATGCATTAGCCCCTGCTAATACTTCTGCTTGACCTGCTGCAATTTGACTTGCACCAGAGCTTACTTGATTAGCACCCGCTTGAAGTTTTTCTGTTCCAGCAGATAATGATGATAAACCATTATGCACACTAGCACTTCCTGCTTGTAGTTCTGTTAATGTTTGTTTTAATACAGCTGCTTGCTCTTCAGGCATTGAAGCCATCATACCTTGTAATTGATTTGCTAGAGCTGTAATACCTTCTTCAACTTTTGCAGAACCAGCTGTAAGTTGATTTGCTGCACCGTTTAAGGCACCTGCATTTTCAGCAATAGATGCTGCCCCTGCACTAATTTGTTGTTGTTTGTCGTTTAAAGTATTTAAACCTGCACCAACTTTTGCAACACCTTGTGTGTATTGCGATAACCCTTGTTCTAGACTAGAAGCACCATTTGCCGCTTGCTGTGCACCTTGTTGTAATTGAACAGTACCATCTTGTAGTTTGACTAAACCACTAGATAAATCATTCGCACCTTTTGCAGCATCTCCAGCACCTTTTGTTAGTTTATCTGTTCCATTAGATAATTCAACTGTACTTGATGCCAATTGCTCTAAGTACCCTTTTAAATCTTTTGCACCATTTGCTACTTTTTGTGCACCCTCATCTAGCTTATGGGAGCCATCTGCCGCCTCTGTAAAGCCATCTCCAAGTGTTGCAATAGAGTCAAATAATTTTTCAGCATAAGTCGCTGATACTTGTGCATTTACTTCTGCCCGTACACGATCCATGGCTGTTTCACCAATTTGAGCACCAAGGAAGTTTAGTCCCTCGTTTGGAATGTAATTCATCACTAATTTTGATGGTTTGTCATCTAATAGCGTTGTAGCATGTTCAGAGAAATTTGTTGGAATTTCTAGAATCATATAATAATCACGACCATTTAAACCTTTTTCAGCCTCATCCTTTGAAACTTCTATAAAGTTAAATTGTTCGCTATCCATCAACTTATCGACTAAGGTGTTCCCTAAATCTAATTTAACGCCATCCATCTCAGCACCAGTATCTTCATTTACAACAGCTACTGGTAGATTAGGCAGCCCTGCATAAGGATCCCAAAACGCCCATAAAAACATACCTGCATACATTACTGGGATAAAGAGCACAGCAATGATTGAGACAAGCATTTTTCTCGTTTTAAAGATCTTCAGCCATTCAGCTTTAATCATATAATATCCTCACTCCTAAACTATTTGACCGAAAACGTCATTTGGTCATTTTCATTCAAAAAAAATAATCAACCTCAACAATTTTGCAAAAACTTACTGGATTCAATATTTCTTTATCTGTTAATAATCGAATCAATTTACGATTAAGCCTCGAAAAATGGTTTCCTTAAAAAGATTAAGAATCTTCTCTTCAGGAATCACATCACCGTGTAACTCATGCCAATCGACAACAAAAGCAAGATATGCCTTTAACAATAAGTAACTAACAAGCTCTGCATCACATTCTCTAATTTCACCTTTATTAATACGTCTTTGTATTAACTCTGCAACATACGATAAAATTTCTGTCTCTATCTGTAGTAGCACCTGTTTAACAGCTGGTGTTCGTAATTCTTTTTCTTCTTCGATAAGCTTTGCAAATAAAAGATGTTTTTCACGGAACTGTAGCATTTTCATTAAAGCATTATGCGCATTATCCATAAAGCTTGCTGATGCATCCAACACTGCATCCGCTTCCGCCTTCATTTCACGTACAAGTGACATTGCAATCTCTTGAAATAAAATTTCTTTATTTGCAAAGAATGTATAAATCGTACCTTTACCGACATTGGCAATTTTCGCCACTTGCTCCATCGTCGTAGCCTTGTAGCCAAACAATGTAAAAGATTTTGCAGCTGCTTCAATAATTTCCTGCCTACGATCCATTAGTAACATCCTTTCTTGTTGGGTTATGTACATCTAACGTACACTTCATAAAAATGACCAGAAAACCATTTCGGTCATCTGGTCATTATCATATTCCTATTTTATAAAAAAAGCAAGCGTTTAATGATG
The DNA here is from genome assembly GCF_032093475.1 of Lysinibacillus sp. NCBI lineage: Bacteria > Bacillati > Bacillota > Bacilli > Caryophanales > Bacillaceae > Lysinibacillus > Lysinibacillus sp. The sequence continues at coordinate 44,611 of NZ_DAMDAY010000012.1, forward strand.
ATTTTTTTCATCTTTTTTTTCGTCTTCATGTTCTGTATTATCTGACGAATTATTACTATGATTCATCATGTTATTATCCATGCTGTTATTGGATTTTTCATCCTCTGGTAAAACCTGTGTCATATCAGGGCTTCCAGCAATAATTTGTTGCTTTGGCATATTATGAACACCGTTTGCTGTAGTATGTGCATACATATAGTAAACACCGTCATGATCAAATGTTGTCGATGCTTTATAAACACCATCTTTTTCTAATTTCCCATTAATCATTTGTCCTTCATCACGTTTCCCTGATTCCCAAACCTCAAACTCTACCACAGCATCATCAACATTTTGCCCACCTTGTTCTACATGTGCTGCCAGCTCAATTGTTTCATTAAGCGATACTTCTTTTGGTGTTAAAATTTCTACATCTGGAATTTGCGGCACTTCTGGTTCTGGTAAAGCCTCTTTTTTTTCTCCACATCCTACTAATAATGTAGGTACTGCAATTAGTGCGAATAACCATCTTTTCATCTTTTAATCCTCCATTAATGGCAACTGTATCTTAACAGTTGTGCCTTTTTCTACAACACTTTCAATTTCTAACGATCCCTGTAACTGCTTTAGTAGCTGTTCAACAATGGATAATCCTAATCCACTACCACCGTCTGCACGACTCCTTGCTTTGTTAACTCGATAAAATCGCTCTGTGACATGTGCTAAATCCTCGGACGGGATACCGATACCATAATCCTTAATGGTAATGAGTGCACTCCCCGTCTTTTCAACAGCAACAATTTCCACAATAGAATTTTCATATGAGTAATTAATCGCATTTTCAATAATGTTAATAAAAATTTGCTTTAGCTTTACTTCATCAGCTTCAATAATTAGCGCATCATCTACATCCACATGTAATGTTATGTTCTTTTTATCTGCTTGATGTGTTAGTATTTTTTGAACTTCCCTTAAAGTCTCACCAAGCGGAATAGGATATAAAGCAATGTCGGTTTGTTCATTTTCTGTTCTTGCTAGTTGAAGTAATTCGTTTGTTAACCTCTCCATTCGATTCGCCTCACGGACAATCAACTGAATAGTTTCTTCTTTTTGGCTTTCTGTAATAATGCCATTTTGCATAGCTTCACTATAGCCTTTAACATAGCTTATTGGTGTCCGTAATTCATGCGAAACTGTTGCCAGAAATGTTTTTTGGGCTTCATCCTCTAGCTGAATCGACTCTGCCATTTTATTAAAGGTACTAGATAATTTACCGATTTCATCCCGTGAATTGACAGGTACACGTGTCTCATAATTCCCGTGGGACATCTGTTCTACTGCACGTTGTAAATCGTTTAATGGTCGCATAATATGTCGAATACCTTTATAAATCAAATAGCTAGCTACCACTAAAAATATAAAGGCACTAATGAACAGGAGAATAACTCCACTATTAGCTAACTCACTAATTTTAGCTAGCGGGAAGTAAATATAAATAATACCCTCTAATCGATTTTGATCTACGAGTGGTATCACTACTGAAATTAGTTGTCGATCAAACCTGGGCTCATAGCCAATTTTTTGCACGTATTTTCCTGATAATAATTTCTGTCTTTCTTCTGGTCCAATCAGTGTCTCATAATCTATATCAAACGGAACACAGGCACTTAACTCCCGAGGATTTCTTACTGCAAATATATTTAAATTTGAATAATCGTTAAATTGTTCAATATCTGCAATAAATTCATCCGTAACCTTGCCATTGTTATACATTGTCTGTAGCTTCAAGCCAACTTCCACCATTGTCTCTTCAGTATCTTGGACATATAAACGTTGATACAAAAAATTTGTGAGAACGTACATAAAGACAACGGTAATGATGAGAAATGCGAAAATCAACAACCAAATGCGAGTAGCAATCTTTTTCATTCGCCAGGATCAAAGCGGTAGCCCACTCCCCAAACGGTTTGAATATGCGCAGCCGCATCCTTTCCAAGCTTTATTCGTAAAGTTTTGATATGGGTATCAACGGTGCGCGTACCACCTACATAATCAATATCCCAAATACGTTCTAATAATTGCTCTCTTGTATAGGCATTACCCGGATTTTTCATAAATAAATGCAACAATTCAAATTCCTTTAAAGTAAGTGGAATACTCTTACCATCAACAGATACTTTACGTGCAATCTCGTCTATTTTAATAGGACCAAAAATTACGTACTTTTGCTGTAGCTCTGTAATATTCGCCCCACTTCTTCTTAAAACAGCATAAATCCTTGCTACAAGTTCATCATGTGTAAATGGCTTAACTATATAGTCATCTCCACCAAGTGTAAGGCCTTTTACCTTATCCTCATTGGCATCACGTGCTGTTAGAAAAATAATCGGTACATTGGACATCGCACGAATACTTTGACAAACAACAAAGCCATCCTCATGGGGCATCATGACATCGAGCAATACTAAATCAATTTTTTCTCGTACGATCACATCATATGCCTCTGTACCATTTGCGGCTGTAAATGTCTCAATATCGGAGTTATTGAGCATCATTTCTATTAATTTACGCATATCCTGCTCATCATCGACTATTAATACAGTTGTCATCATTGTTCCTCCCTTACTAACAGCTGAAAAGCACCTTTTCCTACATCAACTGTTTTTTCCTTCTGGCCGTCCTTTATAAAGTACAATGTATGATCATCATAGCCAGCGACAACAATATAGTTTTTAAACTGGTTTACTACAAATGGATTTGCGCCAACCTCTTGATGCCATTTGATATGGCCATCAAAACTAGCAACATATAACTCATTATGACCATGACTAACAACAAGGACAGCATCTTTTGTCTTTTTTAATCCTACAGGCATCAGAGGCATGTCAATCTCTCCATGCAGTTGGCCAGTAGATAAATCATATTTTTTAACAGAACTATTTGGCTTACTGCCTTCTCCATGTCCACCAATCCACAGCTCATGTGTTTCTTCAAGAATGGCTATTCCATGTGAGGATTTTTGAATGGGCCATTCCTGTTCAATGGACAAATCCTTCATATTTAACACCGATAATTTTGTATCTTTAAAATTTATAACATACAGTTTATCTTGATACGATGCCATAGACATAGGATAATTGCCAAGCTGCTGTGAACCAAGCTCATTTCCTTCTCGATCAAAGCTTGTCACTGTATTGGTTTTACTATTTGTTATAAAAAATTGTTGGATGTTGTCATCATAGTATACATTTGTTGTACCTATCTCTACTTTTTTTGAATAGAGCTTTTCTCCGGTTGATATTGTATAGACGTCAATATTATTTAATTGGTGTCCATACAATAATATTTGATCATTTCCTAATAGTATTGCCCCCGAATAAGCTTTATCAAATAACCATGTTGCAAAAACATTCCCATCCTCATCAATAAAATCTAATGATGGTTCTTGTATGTTTAATGAAGCTATAAAATTCCGATCTCTCTCAATGGGTTCATATGATTTTTCAGCGCAACCCGCTAACCATATTATTTGTAGTAACGAAAAAATGAAGAATGCCCATTTTTTCAACTTTATCACCTCTGCCCCTCTACTATACTTCACAATTGTGAAATTCGGGTGAAACTTGGAAGGTGAATTTATGACAAACCATAAAAATACATTTCACATTTTTTGCGTCGATTCCCTCCGTTCAATCATCTAACCAATTTTTTCTTTGTTACATATAGTACTAAGATAATGGTAAGGAGGTATAACATGATTTCCATCAGCTTATGTATGATTGTAAAAAATGAAGAAGATGTTATTGGTAGATGTCTTGAATCCGTTAAAGATTTAGTAGATGAAATTAATATCGTTGATACAGGCTCAACAGATAGCACGAAACAAGTCGTTGCACAATTTACAGATCGAATTTTTGACTTTAAATGGATTCATCATTTTGCAGCTGCACGGAACTTTTCCTTTCAGCAAGCAACAAAGGAATATATTCTCTGGCTAGATGCGGACGATGTTTTATTAGAGGAAGATCGAGAAAAATTTAAGGCGCTAAAAGAATCACTGACTTCTGATATTGATGCTATTTCAATGAATTATCATTTAAGTTTTGATCATGAAGGTAATGTAGACGCCTTAATAAGAAGATATCGCCTTGTAAGAAGAGATAAGAAATTTCAGTGGATTGGAGCAGTGCATGAATATTTAGAAGTGGGTGGAATGCTGTTTGATAGTGATGTCGCCGTAAGTCACTTACCATTAACGCATGATCATACACGTAATATTGAAATTTATAAGCAACTAGTCGAATCTGGAGAAACATTATCACCACGAGATACATTTTATTTTGCCAATGAATTACTAGATCATGGTTATTATGAAGAAGCCATTCATTATTACGAATTATTTTTAACCTCAAAATTAGGCTGGGTGGAAGATAATATTCGAGCTTGTTTCAAATTAGCAGATTGCTTTTCTCATTTAAACGATACAGAAAAAAACTTCAGTGCTATTTTACGAAGCTTTGAATATGATGTACCTCGCCCTGAAGCTTGCTGCCGATTAGGTTATCATTTCATGGAGCAAAATAGAAATGATGAAGCCATTTTTTGGTACGAACAAGCACTTGTCATTAAACAAAAAACAAACGCTCCTTTTCAAAATAAAAGCTATACTACTTGGCTCCCCCACTTACAGCTTTGTGTGCTTTATGACCGTTTGCAACAATACGAATTAGCAAATGCACACAATGAATTAGCTAGCTCCTTCATTCCGAATGACCCTAAAATTTTACACAATAAAAGGTATTTCGAAAGTATTTTAGCTAATGGACTAGACGATATCTAAATTACACTAGATACTCTAACTTAAGAAATTTAGGCAAATTGTAGCTAAGCATTCTAGTAGAATACATGCTGTTAAAAATAACTCTCGAAGTTTTAAAAATAACTCTATGTTTTAAAGGGAATAAGTAGTTATGTGTCTACCTCCTCTCTCATTCACAGAATACGATACTTGAGAGAGGAGGTGAAACTATGCATTTTGGGAAATTTCTAGATCGAGTTTGTAATAAATGCCATTCCTTTCCCTGTTGTTGTAAAACAGGGCCTATACCAGGTTGTCCAATTTGGCCGGTAAAACCTACCGGTCCTACTGGATGTATTACAGGACCAACTGGACCTACGGGTATGACAGGTGTTACAGGTGTTACAGGGGCTACTGGGGCTACTGGACCTGCTGGCGTGACTGGGCCTACTGGCGCTATTGGACCTGCCGGCGTGACTGGACCTACTGGTGCAATTGGACCGGCTGGCGCTACTGGGGCTACTGGCGGTATCGGGCCTGCCGGCGTGACTGGGCCTACTGGGGCTACCGGAGCGATTGGGCCTGCTGGCGTGACTGGACCTACTGGTGAGATCGGACCTACTGGCGTAACTGGACCTACTG
>NZ_DAMDAY010000013.1:0-15098 GCF_032093475.1 Lysinibacillus sp.
TAAAAGGCATTTGCGCATAAAAATTTCGGAACATTTCGGGGCTTACTACTTTATAAAAATCTTTACCACCAGCATTTGTGGGCATTTCAAAAGCATGATTACCCTTTGCTGGTATTTGAATATATCGAGCATGTGAGAACACGGGGTTAGGATTATGCTGTGCTTCCTTGTTGTCACGGTAATCAAAAATAGTTTTAATACCTAACATTTCAAATCGCTCTTTATCTGCTGATGTCATTTTACCAAGTGCTGCAGATCGGTAGAATAAACCCTTCTTTACAATACGTCCATCCCTTGTCTTATATCCCCCCATATCTCGGAAATTATAGACTGCCTCAAACGGAATAACCTGTGTATCTAACTGTTCCATTCACTACCCTCCCTAAATTATTAAGCATTCTTACCTTTATTCTATAGAACAAATTAAATTAATTCCAATTTTCACGCTAGGTAATAACTAACCATATAAAAATGGCTAGCCGTTAGATCAGCTAGCCTTGAATTGTTATTTAAATAACTCTGGATACACAGCTTTAGCTACTAATTCTACTGCTTCTCCAATACGTGGACCAGGACGATTAGAGATATCAGTATCAAGAGACTGTACAGCTTTATCTTGAATAGCTTTCACAGTATTCCAACCATCACGTGTCAAAATTTCCCCTATAGGATCTTCTGTATAGTTTACTGTTGTTAATATAACCTCTGGATTTTTCGCAATAACCTCTTCCTCAGACACTTGCGCCCAATTGTCTAAATCAGCAAAGACATTCTTAACATTGGCTGCATTTAATATTTCTTGCTGGAAAGTTCCAGCGCCTGCCGTATAAATATCTGGCTTAGGACTAATCTCTAAATAAACATTTTTCGGTGCTTTTACTTCTTTCACCTTTGTTTGTACTTCAGTAATTTTCGCTTTAATCTGTTCGTTTAATTCATTTCCTTTATCTTCAACACCCATTACAGCAGCTAGTTGTTCAATATCCCCATAAACATCATCAAATGATGTGGCAGATTCAATAACAAATACTTTCAGTCCCGCATCTTCTAATGGTTTCAATGCATCCTTAGAGCCAATTGTGTAAGCAATGACCACATCTGGCTTTAAGGCTATAATGCGTTCACTATCGAAATTCTGAGAATCAGATACTCGTTCGATTTTTTGTGCTGCTTCTGGATATGTGTCATACTCTGTTGCTCCTACGATTTTCTCACCAACACCTAGTGCAAATAAAATCTCCGTATTACTTGGTTGTAAAGAAACAATAGTTTTTGGTACTTCTTTAAATTCTACTTCTACACCACGATCATCTGTTACTTTGTAGGTTGTTTGTTCAGTTTGTTGCGTATCCTGTGAAGCCTCTTTATTTTTTGTATCTTCTGAGGTACCACAACCTGCTAAAACTAATATTAGTACTAGCACTGATAGCCATTGGAAATTAAATACTTTCTTCATTCTTACTCTCCCTTTTCTTTTTCATTGGATAGGATTTACTAATAAACGGTATTTCAGCTATACCTGCTTGGTGATTCATATAGACTGCCATGACAAAGCATACATTTGCTAACAAGCCTAAGTAGTCGAAAAGGATAGCTGGTACCTCTCGTTCCTCTGAAACCTTATGTAATGTACGATATGATTTTTTGGCTTCACTGCGGCAAAGATGTAAAGCAGCAGCAGCCTCTGTGCCCTGAGGTAAAACAAAACTTTGTCTTCCTTCACATGACGAACATAAAAGTCATAGCGTTCGCTTAACCAAGAAAGATCTTCTTCTGTTACTGCTAGCTTTCCTCGGACTGAACCATTGACATGGTAAGCCATAGGTAATATAAGCAGCAAATCATCTACGACAACTTGTACATCCTCCTTTTTTACTGCAGCTAATGCAACCCCTAGATGTGTTGTGAGACTATCTGTTCGAATCTCATAATCAACCGTTGAAGCCTTCTCACGCATAAACGGATAACAAGAATAACGTGCATCCTTTTTCACTTGATGTACCCCCTTCCCATTTTGATAAATTCTTACATGAACGATAGCATAAAAAAACGCCGCTCCTTTAAGCAAAGGAACGACGAAAATAACATAATGATTGCCAATTACTATGACATTACCTATGTAATTTGCCGTATATCCTCCTAGCTTCCGAAGAGTTGTTATACGTTCAAATAAAGGTCGGTCTCCTGGCTTGTACAATTCATTAATGAATTTTAATGAGCTATAAAGAACCTTCCCATCTCCTTGGAGACAGTGGTATATCTTTATAATGGCTGTACTTACAGTTGCGGAAACAGCTTCGGTTTTTCACCGAATTCCCGATTATGCTAGTTAGCACCTTTATTCTGCAAGAATATTTCATTTGTAAAGCAGTTTACCATATATTAATAGGAAAAAACAGTTGTACTCCAAATAGAAACTTTACATCTGTACAAAAAAACACCATCTCGCTACTTTGAACGGATGGCTGCCTTATATTTCTTTTTGTGTTTAACTTCGTGCTCTTCATCAATTAAGCGATGTGCAATAGCTATTAATTTAGAGTCATTCGTTTGATCATAAAGCTTTTTAAAAGAAATAATAATATCATAGCGAATAAGAGAGGGATGCTTTTCATCCAAACATGTTTGAAATCTCTTAGCTAGATACGAGACAACTAAGTCTCTTTGTACTTGACCTGCTAATCCAATTTTCCAAATAGCTTGTAACGCGTTCCTCGCCGTGGCAAATCGCTCATCATACGTCACAGCCCAAATTTTCAAAAAATCCTCCAATACCCTTTCTTCTGGATCACTTTTTGCGGCTAAGGCACATAAAATTTGTGCAGCACGTGCACGAGCATGTCCATCTTTGTATGTAAGTGCTTGTACAAGCTGTTCCCATACTGCATATGTCCAATCTACGGGCTCCTGCATAATTTTCATTAGTTCCTCGTAAGATTCATATTGAATATCGTGGTCACGCTCTGTTAGATTACTAAAAAGTTGCAAAATCTCTTTTTCCATAATTTATCCCTACCTTTATTGATTCAGAACGTAATAAAATTTGATTTATGGTACACTTAACTTAATTTTTTCGCAAAGAAGGTGAGTTTATGAATAAATTTAATGCTAGGAAATTGATTTTTCGAGTAATTGTGATTCTATCCTTACTTGTAGCTGCCTATTTTATTATCCCTGTGTCCATGCCTTTACTATTTGCAGGTATAAGTGCATTTTTCTTAGAACCAATCGTCATGTTCTTTAAAAGGCGATGGAAGATGTCACGGAAAATAGCAGTTGCTTTTATATACATAGTGAGTGTTATGGTTATATCTATTATTTGCTATCTGTCCATTACACAAATCATGTCGCAAATAATTTTACTATCTAAGCAAGCTCCCTATTATATTTCCAAGCTATCAGATATGTGGCTCCATATGCAAGAAAATATCTCTAAATATACAGAAGACTTTCCACCAGAAGTAAGTGCTTCACTTCAAAAAACCACAATGGATTTCATAAAAAAAGTTGAAGAATTCTTTTTAAGCTTCTTTAATTATAGCAAAGTTTCAGCCTTCTTTTCAGAAATTCCAAGCCTATTTATCAGTCTTCTCGTTTATATGATTGCTCTATTCCTATTTATGCTTGATTTGCCTAAATTAAAGCAAATCACTTATAAATATTTAAAGCCCAACACTGCAAAGAAAATAAAGATTATCCTTAATCGTCTAAAGGATGCAACTTTCGGTTATATGAAGGCACACTTATTTGTAAGCTTTATTATTGGAGGCGTCACACTTATTGGACTTCTATTAATCCAACCCAAATATGCCATAACAATGACGATTATTATTTGGTTAATAGATATTGTCCCTTTCCTAGGCTCTATCATTATTTTAGCTCCATGGGGACTTTATCATTTACTGATGGGTAACACAGCTATTGCTGTAAAATTATTCATCTTAGCTGCTATTTTACTTATTATTCGTCGAGTAGTCGAGCCTAAATTAATGGGAGACCATATCGGTTTATCTACATTGCCAACATTAATCGCCATGTTCATTGGTCTTCAGTTATTTGGTATTATCGGTTTACTTGTCGGTCCCTTTGTTATAATTTTCTTTATTGCATTGAAAGAGACAGGTGTCATTAAGTTAAACTTTAAAATTTAAAAATTTTTAAGCTAAATAAAAAAGGTCATCTTTGTATTTTTTCTCTACAAAGATGACCTTTTTCTCATGTCAATCGTCTATTAGTTAAAGAGGCTTGCTTATTGAATACGACCGAAGCCTACTAAATATTGATTCCACCAATCAAGTGATTCAATTACGACACCGTTGTTTTGAGCATCGATCATTGTGTTGTTACCTAAGTAAATACCTACGTGCGCTACCCCAGACCCGTAGCTGAAGAATACTAAGTCACCAACTCGTGCTTCACTTGCTGAAATACGCTGTGTTGCTAAATATTGTTGTGATGCTGTACGAGGTAAAGAAACACCTGCTTGTTTGTAAGACCATTGTACAAGACCTGAGCAGTCAAAGCCTGTTGATGGGTTGCTACCACCCCAAACATAAGGACGACCTAGGAATTGCTTAGCAGTTGAAATAGCATCTCCTGATGATGCTGTACCAGCTCCAGAGCCAACAATAATTTTTTGTGGTTGACCACCACCAGTATTTTGAGTTGCTTGTACTACTGGCGTTGCTGCTTGAAGAGCACGTAAACGAGCTGCTTCTTCTTCAGCTGCTTTACGCTCCGCTTCTAAACGTTCTTCTTCTTGTTTCGTTGCAATTTGAGCTTTTAATGCAAGTGATTTCGCTTCGTTTTCAGCCTTTTTCACTTCCATTTCGCTTTCCTTTTGTTGAAGCTCTTGGAATTGTTTTTGAAGCTCTTTTTGCTTTTCATCTAATGTAGCTTTTTGTTGCACTAAGCTTGCTTTATCTGCTTCCTGTTGATCCACTAATTCTTGGTCAGCATCCATTAATGTTTTAACCGCTACGACACGGTCCATTAAATCTGCAAAGCTTTTTGCTTCAAGAACGACATTTAAATAAACGCCTACAGTGTTATCTTGTGCTTGATATGCAGCCATACGCTCACTTAAGATTTTAGAGCGTTGTTCAATACGTTTTTGTGTTTCAACAATACTAGCATCTACTTCTTTAATTTCAGCTTGTACTTGTTTAAATACTTTAACTTTTGCGTCGATCTCTTGTTGTAGCTTTGTTAATTCTTGCTCTAATTTCTTCACTTGTTTATCTATTTCAGCCTTTTTCTCGATCATTTGTTGAGAAGTTTCTTCGGCATGTACTTCAGTTGGTTGAATTGTATTAAATAATAAGCCGCCTGCTAGTGCCAATGCTAGCACCATCGACTTACGCCATTTATTGCGCTTTCCCACGTTACCTTCATTTCCCTTCATCTATCAATTTCGCTCTCGATATCCTATGTAATCACTTGAACGATTTCTATTTTAATTAATTGTTCTTATATTTATATTAGCCTTTTAAAGTTTAGCATTTCCGGCATAACTTTTATACTATTTCTCATCTATTTAATACATTAGTAAAACTCGAAATATTTCTGTAACATTAGATATAATGCGTATTTATTCTACAAATAACCAATTTAATCTACATAGCGATAAAAATAGCTTATTCGACATTAGACCTACGCATCGTTCTGTAATGTTTTTGTAATATTTCTCTACAATTTTTCAAAAAAAAGATAGGGAAAAGATTCCCTATCTACTGTTTCATTGATCTTAGAGCTTGTATCGATAATCTTACTAATAAAATGGCACATAAAAATAAACCTAAATAGGCGGCAGTATTTAAGTAAACCGCATAAGAATCATGAATAAATTGGGAGATAGCTAAAAGCGCCACGGATATAATGCCAAAGGTGATCCCTACTAAAAGCAGCACAAAGCGAGAAAACAAATGTGTAATAAAACGAGCATTATGTTCATCTGAAAAAACATCATGATGTAAAATAATCTTCCCGCTTTCAACGCGTTGAATTAGCTGATCTACTCTTCTTGGCATTTTACGTAAAGTAGGTATAAGCATGGACAGTTCTTCCTGAAGTCGCTCTTTAGTAGCCATTGGTTCTTTAAATGGCTTTAAGAAAGAGGCACGCATATATGTAGCAGAAAAATCCTTTGCCTCGGTAAAAATATCAAAACGGGAATCAATTACTCGTAAAGTGCCATCCAGTGTCACTAAGGAACGAAGAGCCAACCCTACTGCAGGATAGAACGCTAAACCAAAGTCCCTTACTACTGTAAATAATGCATGAATTAATTCTTCAGTCGGTATACGATCAACATAGGAGATTTTTAGTAAAATTTGATCAATTGCTTGCTCCATCCTTGCACGGTCTGCGTGATCAGCATTTTCCACTAATAATGTTAAGCCATCATATAAAACGCTTGAATCATTAAGCTGAATGCCCATCAAGAATAGCTTCAAACCCTCCTGCTGTGTAGCGCCTAATCGCCCAACTGCACCAAAATCAAGCAGAACTGGTGTGCCATCTGTTTCATCGATGTGGATATTTCCTGGATGCGGGTCTGCATGGAAAATTCCAGAGAATAACATTTGTTCAAAAAATGAATATAATACTATTCTTGCGAATTGCCTACGATCGATAGACAACCGTTTGAATTCAGCTGCCCCATCTGCTACGCTTTGCCCTCGAATATATTCCATCACAATGACATTCTCATTACTGTAGGCTGTGTATATTTTAGGTATTCGAACTTTATAGTCACTTTTCGCTAGAGCATTTTTGACCTGTAAAGTATTACGGACCTCAATATCTAAATGAATCTCCTCACGTAATCCATCCGCAAATCCACCAGCTAGCTCCCGAAAGCCTAATGACTCTGCCCAAGTTGATTTTGTTGAAAGCCAGTTGGCAAACTCCTCTAAAATTTCAAGATCATCACGCATGATTCCTTTTACTTCTGGACGCAAAAGCTTAACTACAACATCTTCATAATTTTTAAGTCGCGCCTTATGCACCTGACCAATAGAGGCAGCCGCAATGGGTTCCATTTGAAAATGGCTAAATATTTCATTCATTGGTTGTGGAAGTGAGCCTTCTAAAATTTGTGTAACTTGCTCCTCTGGTAAAGGCTTCACACGGTGCTGAAGTCTTTCTAGCTCATCTATAAAAATGGGCGAAAATAATTCCTTCCTCGTTGACAGTACTTGTCCAAATTTAATGAAAATCCCACCACATTGCTCTAATGTTGCTCTTAAGGCAATGGCAAGCTCTTTTTCATTTTCACGTTGCCTAGCATATTTAATCGTTTGCACAACACCGTTTGTGACAGCAATTTTTAGTACTTGCCTTAAACGTTTCTGTTGTCGCCAATAGCTACGCAGTCGAAATAACATGGATTTTTGGCCGTTTCGCCGGTCTCCTGTTGCTATACCACTTGGATCAAACAGTTCAAAAACTAAATAGAGTAACATAGAAATGAGTAGCATACTCCCAATCCAAATGAGCGTACTGACTTCTGTCACCGTTTGCATCATCGTTTCTGATAAAAAATCCGTATGGCGCAAATAAGAATACCAGTAAACAAAAGAGGTTAATGTCACACTAATAACAACCGATAGCACTCTACGAACAAAATTGATATTGGAGCCAATTAATCGTCCACTAACAATGTAAATCAAACCAGATACTATGATAATTTGGATCAAAAACTTCAAAAAAATCAACAGTGTCACCTCCTGCACCATTTCCATCTCTTACTACCGCTAGTATAGCAAATTTATGTACTAACTTTCTTTTACAAGGATCATAACTAATATTTTGTTATCTAAAATTGCCCATGAGCCGCTTAACTTAACAAATAGGAAAGGGACGCTGTCAGCCAGCATCCCTTCATTCATTAGTTAGTAGAAAGCACTTTTTCCCAATCAATTGTGCCATTTTTAATTTGTTCTCGTTTTTCTTTATTCATAATGTCATTTGGGCGCCCGCCTTTTGGCCAGTCTTTATCGTGGTTTGCCCATTCTGGTCGATCCTGCGATAAAATAAAAGCGGCTAAATCAGCAGCATCCTGATCTGTTAAAGTACCTGCTGCTCCGACTGGCATATTGTTTTGAATATAACCAGCCATTTTTGATATCCGCGCCATCCCTGCTCCATCATTGAAGGAATTATCTCCCCATAATGCAGGACCTGTATTTGCACCCGTACCAGAACCATCAGCAGCATGACAAGCTATACAGGACTGTCCATAAAGCTCCTCACCATTTGCAACATCTGGAATCGGAACATTCTTCATATCACTTGTACCAGCCCATTCACGTTTTGCTCCTATTGGTACACCTTCAGAAATATAAGCAAAATACGCTACCATGGCCTCCAATTCATCACTATTCATTTCAAATTTTTTACCATTCATACTACGAACCATACAGCCATTAATACGCTCTTCTATCGTCACAACATCACCAGAGCGTCCAATATATTGTGGATAATTTGCCATGACCCCTACTAACGACGATGCTTGCTCATCATAGCCTGCTCCTGCATGACAGCTTGTGCAAGATAATTGATTCCCCACATATTCATCTGCTGCAACATGTGTGTTATTCACTAGCTCATAGCCGTATAATATCGCCTCTTTCATAGGTCCATCCGGCACCTCTTCAATACTTGGTGGAGCATAGACCAACGACTGAGCAGCTGCTGTTGTTGGTATTTGTGTCTGCACTGTCTTTTCATCCTTGCCAGCATTTGACTCTACTGAAATTTTGTCGCTGACAATTGTTCCAACAAAGATTGAGCCTGCTAACAGTACTGTCCCTGCTACTCCTGCTACTATAGGTTTCATCTATAATACCCCCCTTTGTATCTTCCTTTTCATTTTAGCAACATAGCAATTATTTGGATGTGATTTTTCTCACACATACCTAAAACAGAACCATTAAGATGATAAAAATGGTTAAAATATACATTTGTTATTGTCCTACAACAAAGAAAACAAGACTTAATACCTCTTGCAGTATATAGCCATATCTGAATAAAAAAGTGTCGAGCACATCATGTACTCGACACTCATCTAGCCTTTTACAATTTACATACTCCATCGGCACATACAGACTCACCATTTCCCATTATCTTTATTATTGGTTGGATACCCGCTTTTTCCGCCGCTTGATGTAAAGTTTTTACAAAAACCTCATTTGGTTCAGCGCCTTTAATACCATATCTATTTTCAAACACAAAGAATGGTACACTTTGTACCCCCAGTTGTTGGGCATCATAGCGATCCTGTTCTAATGCTTCACTAAAGTCAGCCGATGTTATGATTTTCTTCGCTTCTTCCACATTTAAATTTAATTTCGCAATAACTTTTAATAAAAAATCGTCATCATTTACATCTTTACCCTCTTTAAAATAACCAGCCATTAATGCTTCTGTATAAGCCGTCGCTTTACCAAATTGCTGTGTCCACTTCGCTAAACGATGTGCTTTTTCAGTATGGGAAGTGGACATCTTAGCAAATTCATAATCCAAACCAACCTCCATTGCTCTCATACCTATGCCCTTGACCATTTCTTTTACTTCTTCTAGCGTGATATCATATTTTTTAGCCATCGCCTCGTAAAAGGTTGGTGCATTCACTTTTGGTATATCTGGGTCTAATTGAAATGCTTTATATTCAATTTCCACTAGTCCTGTATAGCCTGCAATATCAATTGCCCGTTCTAGTTCTCGCTTGCCAATATAACAAAACGGACATGTGAAATCAGAAAAGACTTCAATTTTCAAAGCTATCCCCCCTTATAAAATGTCCATCCAAATTTTTATCGCTGTTGCTAATATAAGAACCGCTAAAATAACTTGTAGGAATTTCGTATTTAACTTCCCCCCTACTTTCGCACCAAGTGGAGCCGATATTAGACTAGATACAATTAAGATGAGCGCTGGAAGATATTCAACTTGTCCTGTCATTAATTTTCCAACGGTACCTCCTATTGAGGAAATAAAAGTAATAGCAAGGCTTGACGCAATGGTCATACGTGTTGGGATTGCTAAGACAACAAGCATTATTGGCACTAATAAAAAGCCACCAGCTGCCCCCACAATCCCTGAACCGATACCAACAATAAATGCTAATATGACTGCAAGTGGTTTATTAAAAGTAATCTCCTGCATCGATTTATCATCAATTTGCTTTTTCGGGATGAACATCATCACAGCTGCAATCAACGCAAGGATACCATAGACAATGTTAATACCGGACTCTGATAAAAATTTTGAACCAAAGCTCCCTACAAAGCTTCCTGTTAATATGGAGCTCCCCATATAGATTATAAGTGATTTATTTAAATATCCCCCTTTGCGATATACCCAAACTCCAGCAAGCGCAGCAAAAAGCACTTGAATCGCACTAATCCCTGACACCTCATGTGCAGAAAAGGCCGCAAAACCTAATAATGGCGGGATATATAGTAGCATCGGGAAATTAATGATAGCACCACCAATCCCCAACATCCCCGATACAAATGAACCAAGAAAACCAATAAGTAAAATGGTTAAGATCCATGCAATATCCATTTGTTTTTCCTTCTTTCTGACTGCAATCAATAAAGAGAAAGGAGGGTTGTTCTACTGTAATAGACAACCCTCAATCCGCTCTATGCTTTCTGAATTAAAAATGTAATGACGCCAGCCTCTTCGGAGTGGTCTAAAATGATATGACCCCCAGCTTTTGCCCAAGCAGGAATATCCGCTAAAGCTCCTTTATCTGTCACCTGAACTTCTAAAACTTCCCCTGCCTTTAAGGTGTCGATTGCTTTTTTTGTCTTCACAATAGGCATTGGACAAGACAGGCCTTTTGCATCTAGTTGTAAATTAGGTTTCATCATAATCTCCTTCGACTCGGCAAAGCTTGTAAGTGATTTTGCCGAGTCTTCTTGTTTTTTATCTTCATGAAGGAAGATCGCCTTCAATCCACGGAATTTACATGCTATAAGCATGCATGCGTACTCATTGCACTTTAGCATGCTCTATCGTACAGCACAGCGATTTGGTCCAATTTCCATTTCTGTTTGTTCATCTGGTGCAGGTGTTATTTTTCCCATATTGACCTGACGAATTTCTTGATAAGCATTCGGCTGTGGAGGCAGTTGATCGGTCACCACATGTCTAAATTCTTCTTCATCTTGTATATTCAAACCATGGTTTTGGGCAAACAAATCTCCTAAGCGTTTTGCCACGGTTCCATCTTCATTCAACTCATCAATAATCATAAAATGCGCTGGTAATACAATAAGTTCATCAGACAATTCGCGATAACGCTTGTAAAGCGTAACACGTAAATCTCCAACCCAATCATCAGCAAGTCCCGCTAAATCAGGACGTCCGATTGAATCAATAAATAAAATATCTCCTGTTAACAGATATTTGTTATCGACCACAAATGAAGTAGAACCAATTGTATGACCTGGAGAATAGATAGCTCCTACATCTATTTTAGATGCTCCGATTTGAACAGTTGTTCCATCAACTAATGGTGTATATTGAAAGACAACCTCTTCCGCATCTTTTGGTGGTAAATAGTAAGCTGCACCAGTTGCTTCTGCTATATGGCGACCACCTGAAATATGGTCTGCATGTAAATGTGTATCAAAAACATGTTTAATTTTAACGTTCTGTTGTTCTGCAAAGCTTGTGAATATATTCGTAAAACGAACAGCATCAATGATAGCAGCTTCTCCTTCAGATATGATCATATAAGAAAGACAGCCCTTTCCTAAACGGACAAACTGATAAAGCTCGCCACCACCTGTTAAATCGCCAACTTTAATCGGCTCTAGGTATTCACTCCAAGATTTCATACCTCCTGCTAAATAAGCAACATCTCGACCTGCTTCAGCTAGCATTTCCGCGATCATCAATGATGACCCCTCTTTTGCACAAACTACTAATACTTCTTTATCTGATGGGATTTCCGGTAAAATCTCCTCAATTCCATCTAACAGTTCAAAATACGGAATATTTAAGTACTCAAAGCGGCGACCATCAATTTTCCAATCTTCAAATGCATCCGCATTACGAACATCTAAAATAAACAATTCTTCATTGTTAATAACCTTTTTAGCAACTTGTGACGCATTCCACTTCTGAATTGACATACAGTTTACCCCCATAGGTATAATTTTAATGTTTTTTATAGCGGAGAGCTTTCTCCACTCTCCGCCTTGAAGTACAAGTCTTTAGAAAGTTAGAGATGGCGCTGCATCTTTCGCAAATTCAAGGAATGTTACAGCTCCGCCAACCTCAATACCATCAATAAAATCTTCCGTCGATAAACCCATTACATCCATAGTCATTTGACAAGCAATAAATTTCACACCTAATTCCTGTGCCATTTCCACCAATTGAGGAATGGCCGGAACATTTGCTTTTGCAAAACCTTCCGCATAATGCTCTGCCCCAGCAGGCATTGGTAGCGCATGCATACCTTGCTTATGAATAAAATTCAATCCTTCAAATGTGAAGAAGATTGCTACCTCCTTTTCTGAAGCTGCCGCTGCCGTTGCGATATTAAACACCTTATAAGCATCAAATAAACCACCATTACTTGCAATAATTGCTACCTTGTTTGACATAATAAAATTCCTCCAATTTAAATGTTTTTTGTAAGTTCACCCTTCCAGGATGTCATTCCTGGTAAGACATTAAATACCTTTGTAAAACCATGTGAAGCAAGCTTCTGCGCAGCCATATCACTGCGTTTGCCGGTACGACAAATAATATAAATCTCCTGCTCTTTATCAAGCTCTGAAAGACGTGCCTCTAGTTCGCCCATTGGGATAGATTTTGCCCCTTCAATATGGCCAAAAGCGAATTCCGCTTCCTCACGTACATCAAGAATTAATCCTTCACGACTAGTGATTTGTTCTAGATCAATTGTTTGATCAAACGTTATGTCTTCTATTTGATCGTTGGTACATTTACGAATATAATGTTTCAGCACGCCATCCTCTTCTATAGTGCCTATATATTGGTGGCCTACAGTTTCAGCCCATGCCGCAATATCGGCTTTTGACCCTTTATCTGTCGCAGATACTTCTAAAATTTGACCATCCACTAAATCAACCATAGCTTTTTTTGTTTTCACAATCGGCATCGGGCAAGAAAGGCCCTTGGCATCTAGCTGAAAATCCGCCTTCATATTTTCCACAACCTCCATATACCATACCCGGTATTATTTTTAACAAAAAAATATAGATATTATCTATATTTGTACTTTACCCTCCCAAGCTAACATACCACCAGCCATATTCGATGCATCAAAGCCATTATCTTCTAATAACTGGGTAGCACGACCACTACGGGCACCTGAACGACAAACCATAATATACGACTCATTTTTATTTAATTCATGCAGTCGAAATTCCAATAAACCAAGCGGTATATGCATAACATCTGGTATATGTCCAGCTTGTACCTCATCTACCTCTCGAACATCAATAAGGTTCAGCTTTTTCCCCTGATCTATCAAATGTTGTACTTCATTCGCCGTAATTTCCTTCATTCTATCTCCTCCTAGTAAGCACTCATACCACCTCGAACATTGGTAACACGTTCAAAGCCTTGCTTTTTCAATTGTTTACACGCCTGACTACTTCGCATACCACTTTGACAAATAACGATTACTTCTTTATCCTTTGGCAAATTGTCAAAGCTCGATCCAAGTGGCATGTTTTTAAATTGAGAGATATGCCGACCTTTATATTCAGCAGGTGTGCGTACATCGATAAATATCTTATCCTTATCATTCAGCATATTTTTTAATTGCGCTGTCGAGATTGACTGAACGCCCTTTGTTGGTTTCATTCGCCAAATAAAAAATACAGCGATTAACGCAATAATTATCCATATCTCCAAATGATCATTCCTCCTTCTTTATACGTTAAAGGGTATATAAATTTATCGGCTTTTCACAACTAGATCCATTGCCTCTTGGATGGCTAGATTCATTTTTTCTGCATCACCTTCGGCAGTCGATACACAATCCAATAAATTTTCACTTACAATAACACCGATCGTCCGATCAACCGCAGAACGCACGGCAGATAGCTGTGTGATCACATCCTTACAGCTTTGACCTTCTTCCATCATGCGTAAAATACCACGCAATTGACCTTCCATACGTTTCACACGATTTGCAGTGTTTGAGCCATATGCCATTCTGTTATGCCCCCTTCCAAAACGATTGATTGAACTTACTTACGAGATTCATATTATACCCCTATAGGTATATTGTCAACACGAAAGCTTCAACCTTTTTTCTTTAAGGACTGTAATCCGTCGTTTATATGCCTCTTTCTGGTCTCTTCACTTTTTTATTTCTACCCGTCACTATGCCCACAATAAAAAAACCCTGTTATGAGTTTTTTCTCATAACAGGGAATCCTCTTATTATTTAGCTAATTGCATGGCTGGTCCGAAGAACTCATAGTGAATTTTCTCATCCTTCACGCCAATTTCCTGTAAATTTTTAATAACAGCTTCCATGAAGCCTACAGGTCCACATACATAAACATCTGCATTATCAGCTACTTTTTCTGCTAATAATTCTTTAGTGATAAGCTTGTCTTCATCAGAATATAAAGCTGTGTATGAAGCATTTGGCAACGCATTTACTTTCTCCTTAATGTCATCGCTAAATGCCACAACT
Organism: Lysinibacillus sp.; assembly: GCF_032093475.1. Taxonomy (NCBI): domain Bacteria; kingdom Bacillati; phylum Bacillota; class Bacilli; order Caryophanales; family Bacillaceae; genus Lysinibacillus; species Lysinibacillus sp. The sequence goes on from NZ_DAMDAY010000013.1 coordinate 14,705, forward strand.
TTCTCATTACGAGCACATTGGATAAAGTTAACTTTATTTGTTGCATCTTCTTTTAAAGATTGTAGCATACTGTTTAAAGGTGTTACCCCAATACCACCACTCACAAATGTAATTGGTGCAGCAGTTTCTTCTAGAACAAATAAACCAGCTGGAGCACTTACATCTACTAAATCTCCAACTTGTAAGTTATCGTGAATAAAGTTAGAAACTTTACCATTTGGTGTATGATCGCTTTCGCGTTTTACTGAAATACGATAGCCATCTTCTGCACTTGCCTGTGAAAGTGTGTATTGACGATTCATTAAATACTCTTCGCCCGGCACTTTTACACGAATGCTAATGTATTGGCCTGGTTCATAAGTCGGTAATGGTGAACCATCTTCATTTACAAAAT
>NZ_DAMDAY010000013.1:15108-16258 GCF_032093475.1 Lysinibacillus sp.
AAACAGATGTAACTAAGTCGCTTTCTACAACTTTTTTCGCCACTTTTAATGGTTTAAATAGGCGCCATCCACCATTATTTTCAGCCTTTTGGTATAACTCTTCTTCCACTTGAACGAAAATATCAGCTATAACGCCATAAGCCTCAGCCCATGCATTAATAATATCATCTGTTGCTGCGTCACCAAGTACTTCTTTAATTGCTTTTAATAGATGTTCTCCAACAATTGGGTAATGTTCAGGTAAAATGCCTAAACTACGGTGTTTATGTGCTATAAGCATTACAGCAGGTAAAATCGCTTCTAAGTTTTCAATATGAACAGCAGCAGCATAAACAGTGTTAGCTAATGCTGTTTGTTGACGGCCTTGTTCTTGATTCGTGTGATTAAAAATGTTCAGTAATTCTGGATGAGCTTGAAACATATTTTTGTAAAACGTCTTTGTAATTTCAACACCATGAACTTCTAATACAGGTACTGTTGCCTTAATAATTTTAATAGTTTCTTGTTTTAACATATCGCTTACCATCCTTTCGTGATTACAATATAACGCTTTCATTTCCTTAAAGCAATATATGAAATACATCTTTAACAAAATGGACATAATTAATGTATTTTAAATACATCTTTAAAAAACGTTTGAAAATATTATACTTCAATGTAAAAATGCTATAATAATTTTGAATTATAGAAAGTAGGGTGTTCTAATGCGCTTAACTTTATACACAGACTACTCTTTGCGTACGCTTATTTATCTAGGTGCAAAGGAAGACGGCCAATTATCAACTATTCAAGAGATTTCAGATGCTTATAATATATCGAAAAACCACTTAATGAAGGTGACACATCAGCTTGGATTATTAGGCTATATTGAAACAATCCGTGGTCGTGGTGGCGGTATTCGCCTCGCTATCGATCCAAAAACTATTACTATTGGTGAAATTGTGCGTCATACAGAAGAGGATTTTCACCTTGTAGAATGTTTCGACAAAGAAAATAATCTATGTAAAATAGCCCCAGAATGTCAGCTAAAAGGTGTTCTGTACGAAGCTTTACAAGCCTATTTAAGTGTGCTAGATCGTTACACTTTAGATGATTTCCTACATTCTAAAGAAAAATTAATGGCTCTTCTGCTAGGTAAGTAAAAATACCC
>NZ_DAMDAY010000013.1:16268-16908 GCF_032093475.1 Lysinibacillus sp.
TGAAGATGCTTATAATTGCTTTGAAAAGAAAATCATATCTAAGGCACGAATGCCGTTTTCATAAATTGGTTCTGGGTATTTACGAAAGAAATCTTTTTCAATAGCCTCCATGCGGAAGCCTGCTTTTTGATAAAAGGCAATATTATCAATACTTGAATTTGCTGTTCCAACTAGAACGGTTTGATAGCCTTCCATCTGGCATATTTCAGTGAGTTGTCGTAATACTTCCTTACCTATTCCCTTCCCTTGATACGTTGGAATAATAGCAATATTCTTCAACTCAATTGTTGTATTAGATTGGGGAATTATTAAGGCTACCCCAGCTAGCACCTCGCCACACTTAATTTTATATAAGGTACCCTGATCTAGGTAGTCACGAACTACCTTTTCACTGTCATCCGCTAGTAAGAGCTGCGGTAAGAAGTCTTCACGTTTACCATCTACTTTCTCTAGCGATGTTCTGTAACGAACAAAATCCTCCCGTTCAAAGACATTTAACACACATGGTTGCTTTTCTTTTACCTCTAACCATGAATGCTCTTCTGGATATTCACTTTCAACTCCTAATCGAATAAAAGATAGCTTTTCCTGTGCCTTTTGTGAACGGATATTAACCTTCCTTGCACCTGCAAAAACACGT
>NZ_DAMDAY010000013.1:16918-32254 GCF_032093475.1 Lysinibacillus sp.
AAAAAGCAATATCTAAGATAGCTGTTTTGGCTTCAAGATTATAGCCCTTTCCCCAAAATGGGTAGCCAAGCCAAGACCCAATATGACAGCTCTTTTTTTGATGGTCTATAAACATTAATGATGTCACGCCAATTAGTTGCCCTTCCTCATTCAAGACAACACGAGGAACTGTTTTACCTTCTTCTTCATCCACACATTCACGTTTAATAAAATTAATTGTATCCTCTACCTTACCAGCAGGTAACCCAAGTGCATCTCGAACCTGTGGCATAGAAGACAATTCATGCATGGCTTCAGCATATTTAATATCATGCTTCACTAAAGTTACCGCCATCTACTATTCCCCTTTACTAACATTGTATTTTTTAACATTCTTTAAGAATATATTCATATCCCTGACCGTCAATTATATGATAGCTGCCAGGACACACCAAAACGATCCTGAATCCACGCAAACTTTTTAGAAAACCCATAATTATCAAGAGGCATTAATGCAAGTCCACCTTCTAATATGTGCGTAACTAAATAGCTTATTTCTTCCTCCGAATCACACTCTATAAAGATAGACGTGGATGGGGTAAATGTGAAATTGTGCTGGATAACACTATCATTCACCATTAATTTTAATCCCTTTAAATGGAGAACTGCCATCGCCACTTGCTGTGAATTTTCCGTATACGACAGACTGGCAACCTCTAAATCTGTAAACCATTGCTGATACTGTTCAATAGCTTCATTCGCTTGCCCTTGAAACATTAAAAATGTAGTTGCACTTTTCATCTATTTTTTTGCTCCTTCATAGTGAGTGATCCATTGTGCTGGGGTCATTTTTGAAACAAGCTCTCCTATTAAATCAAATGGAATATATTTTGTACTTGTAAAACGAATACAGCTTTTCCCCATGTTTAACTTCGTTGGTACTCTCTTCGCATATTCTTCCTGAAACCAAGAGAGCAATGCTGGATCTGCGTATATCCCCATATGGTATAGCGCAATATGACGTTTTTGGACTGCAAGGCTAATAAAAGGTAATGGGGTATTTGGTGTAACATGATAGCCATCTGGATAGGTTGTTAAAGGAACAACATAGCTAACCATGCCATATTGCATTGTTTGTTCAAATCCATCTGGTATATTCGTTGCAACAACATCTACAAGCTGGCTAAACGCAACACGCCATTTTTCTTCAACTTGCTCCATGTATATATTCTCCATACCTATTGCCTCACTTTATCATTTATTTTAAAATCTTTATTCATTTGCCTCAGCTTTTGCTTTGCGATATAACTCCTTGGTTTTGTAGCCTAATCCAATAATTTCGCGCATCTCTTGTAGGCGGGCTATTTGTGTATCCTGTTTTTTAGCACTATAAATATAACGCGCCCAGTCCTTTTGATAGCCTGGTGTTAGCTCATCATAAAATGCTAAATCATAAGGGTTGTCTGCAAGTGAATCACGTAATTGAGGAATCATGCTTTCATAATCACTTACACATTGACTACTTGCCGTCTTCTTTTTCCCTTTTCCTTTACCATCTCGCTTGATGCTTAAAATTGAAAATGTATCATCTAATGACATTAGGCTAGCAAATTTCAAATCACTACCAACGATGTACTTTTCGTCGTCAACTTGGATTGCTGGAAAAATTTCATCACGATGGATAAACTGTTCATATTTTTTATTCCCCTTTTTAGGATAAACAAAAAATAAGTAACCTTGTTCTTTTAGACGAGTACCTTTTAACACTTTTTGTAAATACGTTACCATCTCCTCCACAGAGAACACAAATGAAATAATGCGATCAAAAGGTGCTTCTCCTACCTGAGAAATCCCTTCTAATGGCAAATCTTGTGGTTGATTGACTATAGCAACTGATAATTCATCATTCAGTTTAAATTTTTTCTGCATAGCTTACATTCCTCTCCTACTGCTTCTTTATTTCAATTTTAGCATTTAACAAACTGCTCATACATTTACATCTTAGTTTTGATAGTATACTGAAATATTCAAAACTTGGGTATAAAAATATTTCAAGTTTTCCTCTAGTTAGAGATGAATGCTGATGCCCCCATAGGTGATATTTTTCGGAAAAAGAAAAAGAATCGAGATGGTACTTCTCGATTCCTTTTACTTACAGTCTAATCACTTGAAATAATCCCAAGGTTTAGTTTGTTACTTTATTTTATTTTAGCGGTAGCAATAATCCCTTTAATAATCGGAATAGCCGTCCCTATTATAATGACCGGTAAAAACCACCAGCCTATGGAATTGGCTTCACCAAGACCTATACGAACCATTTGAATCGAAATAAATGCGAATAAAATGAGACACAGGTTTTTTACTTCATTTAGTATTTTTCTGCTATTTAAATAAAATGCTTTTACATTATTTTCATTCAAACGTGCTGGATAATTATGCATATGTGGTACCTTTTCTAGAAGCCCCAATACAATCCATAAAAACAAACCAATGAATGGTAAAATAAATAGCTCTATTTTCGAACCCCAACGATCAACCTCACCTAAACCATTAAAATGACCAGGAATTTCGCTAGGTATTTTACCCCAGAGTAAAATAATATAAAGGATAGATACAATAAATGCACTACCACCAATATAGTCCCATATCTTTTCTGATTTAGTTTTTGGTAGTTTTAAAATTGGCCTATACATTTTTCCCACCTCTGTTCATTTCCTTTATTATTTCTACGTACAATTACGGTTTAAGTTTCAAAATTCACGAAAATTGACTTAGTATTCAATACATGCCATTAATTATCCCTATTATTAGCAGTATTATAGCCGAAAAATCTCCATTTTTTATTACTCTAATCATAATTTAATACTATCTTCAAACTATTAACTACTGTAAAAATACTCATAATACTTTGTAAAATCCATATAATCTGATATAAATGATATATATACATATTTCATTATTTTGTAACATTTCTACTAATTACTGAGAAAGGATATTTCAACTATGCGATTTACTATCTACAAGAAATTATTACTCGGTTTTTTTATAGTTATTTTAGTTCTTGTTACAACAATCGGCTTAAATATAAAACAGCTGGATTCAGTAAACAAAACATATCGATTATTACTGGAGGAGCAAACTACTAAATCTATAAGTATTCAGGAATTACGTGTAATAGCTAAACAAGAAATTGTAAGTATGCGAGGTTATTTACTTCTTGGAGACAAACAAAATTTACAAAGTAATCAAGATTCACGAGAGGAATTTAAGAAAAAATCTGAAGAGTTAATGGCCACTTTGGATTCAGAAGAATCTATTAAATTCCTAGAAGCTATTAACAAAAGCGAGCAAAACGTCCAACAATTTGCGGACCGAATGTTTTCTTTAAAAGCTGAAGGAGAAACAGAAAAGTATGAAAAGCTTGATAGTACTCAAGGTCGATTAATTATCAAACAGTTCGATGAACGTGTTGAAAACCTTTCTAATTATCAAAGTAAATATATTGAAGAAAAGATGGCTGCTACATCAAAACAAATCCAAGATATTAAATTCCAAATGATTCTTCTTGGGGTCTTCGCTGTTGTCATAAGTCTGATAATTGCTATGGTTGTAGGTAGTTTAATGTCTCGTCCTATCAATGGCATGGCTAAGGCAGCGAAAAGAATAGCTGAAGGTGATTTAACAGCCGAACAAATTCGCATTAAAAATCGCGATGAGGTTGGAGATTTAGCACTAGCATTTAATCAAATGGCTACAAACTTAAAGGAGTTAATTAAGAATGTACGTCAGAACACTGTGCAAGTTAGTGGCTCAGCAGCAGAATTAACAGCAAGTGCTGATCAAACTATACAGGCTACCGAACAAATCACTTCTTCTATTCAAGAGGTTGCTAGTGGCTCGGAGGCTCAGGGTAAAAATGCTACAGAAAGCTCTGAAGCAATGAAAAACATGACAAATGGTATACAACAATTAGCTTCTACAACAGCAGCTGTTTCTGAATTAGCAATGGAAACAAACTCAGAAGCTAAAAAAGGTAATGAATCATTACATCGTGTCATTTCCCAAATGACTACAATCAACACAGCCGTCCTAGAGTCTGCAAGTGTTGTTAAAAATTTAGATGGTCATTCTATTGAAATCGGCAATATTATTAGCATTATTACTGACATAGCAGAGCAAACAAATTTATTAGCCCTCAATGCTGCGATCGAAGCAGCCCGTGCAGGTGATCATGGGCGCGGCTTTGCTGTGGTTGCAGACGAAGTGAAAAAATTAGCTGAGCAATCAAAAAAATCTGCAGAGCAAATTGCTACTTTGATCTCCGAAATTCAGCAAGATACAAGCCGTGCTGTAGCTGTGATGGATACAGGTACCCAAGAAGTTCAAATTGGTATGCAAGTAGTAAAAGTGGCTGAAGAAGGCTTCGCCAAAATTGTTGAGCTTATTGAACAAGTATCCATGCAAATTCAAGAGGCCACAACCGTGTCTGAGGAAATGTCATCGAGCGCGGAGCAAATTTATGCTTCCTTTGATGAAATAGCAACGATTGCTCAAATGTCCTCATCCAATTTGCAAAATGTCGCTTCTGCCTCGGAAGAACAATTAGCTACAATTGAAGAGGTAGCAGCTTCTGCATCAACTCTTTCCAATATGGCAGAAGAACTTCATACGCAAGTCTCTCGCTTTAAATTAGATTAAAACAAGAAAAAGACTGCTCATTTTCTTTAGGTGTGTTGCCTATAGAAAATGAGTAGTTTTTTATTTACTTATTTGAATGCTTCTTTTATAAGAGCAATCAAATCCTTTATAGCTTTTTCCTCTTGTATTCTATAATTTTCACTATCAATTCGTAGCATCCCCTTTTCATTGATAGAAATATGATATGAACTGTTTTTGTGATAAATAATAAACATATATCCTTCGGTATAAGAAAAATGTGAGTTAGACCGTTTTACTTTTAAATCTTCTAGTGATTCGGTTAACGAGAGAAATAAAGGATTATCTTTATTAATGTTTATTATCTTGGTCGTTGATTCATTTAAGATACTAATTTTATGAACTTCTTCACCTAAATGATCTGTAGAAAGAAAGTCCTTTATAAGGTATTTTGTTTTGTATACATTGTAAAAATTTAATAAGATCATTGCTATTAAAAATAATGCTAGAATACAAATAACTTTTTTCTTTATTGAAAACAGCTCCTTCAAATTATGTAAAACTACTTTTCTTCTATCCATAATGTTAATCCATAAATTTAATTATATACCATTAATTACTATATAAAATAGACATTTGCACATACCATTGAATATCAAAATTTTATTAAATTGCCACGCCTTTTAGACAGAATTAAAAAAATTTTTAGAAAATTATTGACAGCGCATTAATATCCAAGTAATATTGCTTTCAATAACACATTGCAGGCCAAGATTGGAAATAGTAAAAGTGGTTGTGTACTTGTAGAGAGCCGATGGTTGGTGTAAATCGGTAGACACACATTTTGAACTCGTCCATGAGCTACTCCCTGAACATATTAGTAAGGGATGTCGGTTTCCCCCGTTAACAGGATAGACAGTGATAGCTGTCGATAAGAGGATATTTTCTGTAAAGAAAATGTCAATTAGAGTGGTACCGCGAGCATAAACTCGTCTCTATTTTTATAGAGACGGGTTTTTTTTATTTTTATTAAATCATTGGCCTAAGTGTAGATTTTAAACTGATTACTACAAAAGGAGTGTTTGAAAATGGGAAGAAAAATTTGGGTGTTTGATACAACTTTACGTGATGGCGAACAAGTGCCAGGAGCTAAACTAAATCTGTATGAAAAAGTTGAGATTGCCCAGCAACTAAAAAAATTAGGGGTCGATATTATCGAAGCTGGATTCCCTGCTTCCTCACAAGGTGATTTTGATGCCGTCAGAGCTGTTGCTGAAAAGGTTGGCAATACAAATGACATTATGATTACGGCATTAGCACGTGCTGTAAAGGCGGATATTGATGCCGTCTATAATGCTGTCAAATACGCTGAAAACCCAATGATTCATATGGTACTTGGTACATCTGATATTCATGTGGAGAAAAAATTCAGCAAATCAAAGGATCAAATTCTTCAAATTGGCGTTGATGCTGTGAAATACGCAAAAACACTATTACCACAAGTTCAATATTCAACAGAAGATGCATCTCGTTCAGATTTTGAATATCTATGGAAAACGATCGAAGCTGTTATGAGAGCTGGCGCAACTATGATTAACGTTCCTGATACAGTAGGCTTTGCAGAACCAGAGGAATTTGGAGAAATGATTTTTAAATTAAATGACCGTATGAAAAATTTAGATGACAGCGTTCTTTTAAGTGTTCATTGCCACAATGACCTTGGAATGGCAACGGCTAATACGCTTGCTGCCATTAAAAATGGTGCAGATAAAGTAGAGTGTACAATTAATGGTATTGGCGAACGTGCAGGTAATGCTGCATTAGAAGAAGTTGTCATGGCCCTAAAAACTCGTAGCTCTATTTATAATGCTGAAACACGCATCAATACAAAAGAGATTATCAATACCTCTCGTCTTGTTTCTAGCTTTATGGGCTTAGATGTTCAGGTCAATAAAGCCATTACAGGAGATAATGCATTTGCTCATTCTTCTGGTATCCATCAAGACGGGTTGCTAAAATCTCGTGATGCTTATGAAATTGTCCATCCCGAAGACGTAGGTCTTGATGATATGGAGCTAGTACTAACAGCTCGTTCTGGTCGTCATGCCGTAAAAAATGCTCTTGAAAAATTAGGGTTTTCAAATCTTTCAACAGATGAATTTGAAGGGATTTTTGAAGGCTTCTTAAAGCTAGCCGATGCAAAAAAAGAAGTATACGATCACGATTTATACGTTATTGTTGAAAGCTATTATGAAAAGCATGATGCCAACAATAAGAACGCTACACACTACAGTGACCAATTCTTTGATTTCGAAGATCTACAAGTCGTCAGCAATGCAAGCTTCCCTTCTGCAAGTGTTAAGATCTGTAAAGGTGGCAAGGTGTTTAAAGCAAGTGCAGTGGGCTCTGGCCCAATTGATGCTTTATATTCAGCCATTGCAGAAATTACAAACATTGATGTAAAGCTTGTGGAGTACAATATCAATAGTGTCTCACGAGGCAAAGAAGCTTTAGGTAAAGTAAAAATTACGATTGAGCATGCAGGTGAAAAGTATATTGCTAAAGCAGCAGATACAGATATATTAAAGGCAAGCGCCCTTGCCTATATTAATGCCATCAATAGCATTGTCGTGGCAAAATTAACACCTGTGATGAATTAAATAATAGAAGAGAGCAGTATGGCTTTAAGAGTCATACTGCTTTTTGATGCTAGAGACTGTCCCTCACTAATTTTTGATACTCCTCATCAATTCGCTCTACATCTAGACGTTCAAACAATGGCGTCACATCTTGAATGATTGCAGGCAGTTCCACTTGTTCATGCCACATCATATCATTGATGCCTAACATGTTTCTTATTTTCTCAGCCGAAAACGGTAGAAACGGATGTAGTAGCTGGCCTAGATTAGCAATAATATAGACGCAGGTTGCTAATGTATGATTGCCAGCCTTCACATTTTCTTTTACCTGTAGCCATGGCTGTTGTTCGTCAAAATAGCGATTAGCCCCTCGAATATACTCAAAAATAGTCTCTAACGCCTGTTTGAAATGACCAGCCTCTATAAGAGTACCAGCTTCATTAAATAGCTGAATCGTTTGTTTACGAATGTCGCTATCCACTTCCGCTTGTGGCACCTGACAAGAGAATGATTTCTCAATAAACTTCAATGTACGGTTCACAAAATTACCATAGGCTCCTAGTAGTTCACCGTTATGGCTATAAATAAATTCGCGCCATGAAAAATCAGTATCACGGTTTTCTGGCGCATTTATTGTTAAAAAGTAACGAATAGAATCCGCATCATAGCGACTTAGAATATAAGGTACCCACACAGCCCAATTTTGACTAGTAGATAATTTGCGTTTTTCTAATGTTAAATATTCATTCGATACGATATGTGTTGGTAAAGCCTTAGCTCCGATTCCCATTAAAATTGCAGGCCAAATAACCGTATGGAAAGGAATATTATCTTTACCATGGACATAATACGAAATGGTTTCTTCATTCCATAAGTCTTCTATTGCTATTTGATGCTCTTTTGCCCATTCTAGACTGGCTGTTAAATACCCTGCAACTGCTTCAATCCAAACATATATCTTTTTCCCCTCAAAGCCAGGCACTGGAACATCTATACCATTTGGTAAATCTCTTGTTACCGCTCGGTCAGGGACTCCCTCTGCCAAATAGCGCTCCGTCAATCCTATAGCATTATCCCGCCAACGCTTTTCTGCCTTCGCTTCCGCTAAATAAGACTCGAGCCTTCCTTGAAATTGACTAAAGGTAAAATAAAAATGTTTTGTCTCTCTAATCACTGGCTCATTCCCACAAATTTTGCAGCGCTTATCAATTAAATCTAGCGGATCTAAAATTTCTGAGCAGTTATCACACTGGTCACCTCTTGCCTTCGCACCACAATTCGGGCATATCCCTTCGACAAAACGATCCGGTAAAAATTGCTTATCTGTCTCACAGTAAGCCTGTTCAATTTTTTTCTTGTATAAGAAATTGTTAGCAAGCAGCTGTAAAAATAAAGCCTTAACCGATTCATGATGATGCTCTGCGTCCGTTCTTGTGTATAAATCATAAGTAAATCCTAAGTCATTGAAACATCTTGTAAATTCATCATGATAATGATTGGCAATAGCCTCTGTTGTAGTATTTTCTTGTGCTGCACGAATTGAAATAGGCGTGCCATTACAATCACTGCCCGATACATATAACACCTGCTCGCCTTTTTGTCGGTAATATCTAGCCAAAATATCACCTGGTAATAATGCGGCAACATGACCTAAATGCAAAGAGCCATTTGCATACGGCCAAGCTCCTCCAATAACAATTGTCATTCTAAATTGCTCCCCTCACATAAAAAATGGTAAAAAAAATCGCCCTAATCAAATCTGATTAGGACGAGTATACCCGTGTTACCACCTATATTTACAAATAGCTCACACTATTTGCCTCTATCAGTACGTCTCATTCAATAAATAAAAGATACTGCCGCTGTTGTAACGAGTGCCCATCTCGTCGTAATCTACTTGCTAAAAAGCTTTCGGTACGAAGCTCAAAGGTCATTTTCAAAAGGGGTCATTTACCTCATTTCCACCAACAGAGGCTCTCTACAAAATGCTAGTCCAATTTACTTTTCCTTTTCAATGCTTTTCTTATAGGATTGGCACTATTTTACTCTTTCTTGTGCGAGATTGCAATGATTGTCGTTATAGCAGCCCTTCACCAAAAGTTGAGGGAGGAATGTTTGTAGGTAATTAATCTAGCGTTATGTTTAATAATGCTGTTAAATCCTCTATGACAATATCGGCCTTCGCTAATTCGTTATCTTGCGCAAAGTCAAAACGAACGCCTATCGACAGTAGCTGATTGTCATGTGCAGCCTGAATATCAGAAGATCGATCTCCTACTACTGCTCCGATCTGTACTCCATTTTCAATTATTACCTTTTTGACCAAATCGGATTTATGACCACTTGCAATAGATTGAATGCTATATATTCCCTTTATAAAGCGTCCTAATTGATATGTTTCAACAATTGCCTGTAAATAGTCAACCTGCCCATTACTCGCTATGTATAACGGATAATTCTCTGACAATGCTGCAAGGGCTTGTTCAGCATGTGGATACAATGCCCCTTTACGATTACGTATTTGCTCAATCAACTTTACATGAAATAAGACATTACTCTCTTCACGTATTTCTACCGAATGCATAGGACATAATGTTTCCCAGACAACAGGTAATGGTACACCCATAATTTCTCGATACTTTTCTATCGGCGTTTCTCCCTGCCATAAGCCCTTTGAACGTAGTACATCAAATGTTGCATCAAGTGCAGGCTCTAAAATGAGATTGGTTTGAAATAATGTACCGTCCATATCAAAAATAAACGCTTTATTCATTGAATCACTCCTTGATTAATGATCAAAAAACTCCATATGCAGCTTTTCCTTCTTATAATAACTCAAACGGTCTTGCAAAGTTCCCGTATGAAATTCAAATTTATGGCCATCAGGGTCCGTAAAGTAAATCGATTTTTTATCCTTTTCGTCTCTTTCTCTACCTGCTAAAATATTAACCTTTAATTGCACTAATCTATCATACATTTGATCAAAGTCATCCTCAGAGATCGTAAAGGCAATATGTGTGTAGGAATGCTGGATATCATTGCGCGGTATATCCTTTTCTACATTAAGGGCAAGCCACAGCCCATTTACATCAAAATAGGCTGTAGTCTTCCCCTTTACTAATAGCTTAGCATCGAAAACATTTTCATAAAAAGCGATGGATTCCTCTAAATTAGAAACCGAAAATAGTAAATGATTGATATGTTGAACTGTCATAGAAGTGCTCCTAATGATTATTTATTTCTTTTTTTCAATCCCTTTGTAATTTGCTTCCACTTACGCTGTTCCTCAAGCTTTGCCTGGGCATTTGTTTTACGTTCGATATAAGCCAATTCTCGTTGTAGCTTAAAGTAGCTCTGCAGACGATATTGGTCCAAATCACCATCTATAATAGCTTGCTGTACTGCACAATAAGGCTCTGTTTGATGGGTGCAATCACGATAGCGGCAAGCTGTTGCTAGTTCTTCAATATCTTGAAAGCTCGACGCCAAGCTATCACCTTGATCCCATAATTGAAGTTCTCGCATTCCTGGCGTATCAATCAAACAGCCTCCAGTAGGTAACATTACTAACTCTCGATGTGTCGTTGTATGACGTCCTTTAGCATCATCCTCACGAATACCCGCTACCTTCATCAGCATTTCTCCACATAATGCATTCGTTAATGTTGATTTACCTGCCCCTGAAGAGCCCAGTAACGCCCCCGTCACTCCTTCTTGAAATAATGCCTGAATCTCCATTAATCCTTCACCAGATAAAGCACTCGTTACAAAAATATCTACGCCAAATGCCACGGTCTCCACTTCTTGAACTAGGCTTGCAACATCCTCACATAAATCCGCTTTTGTCAGTACAATAACAGGCTTTGCACCTGAATCCCATGCGGCCACTAAATAGCGTTCCATACGTCGAATATTAAAATCCGCATTCAAGCTCATAACAAGTAATACAATATCGACATTCGATGCGACAATCTGCTCTTGAATTTCTTGACCTGCCACTTTACGTGAAAAGACAGACTTGCGCTGGAATAATTGATGAATGATCGCTCGTTCCTCACCTGGCATTTTCTCTACTAGTACCCAATCACCAACCGCAGGATAGTCCTCACGAGCTAAAGACGTATAGGCATAATGACCAGCAATTGTCGCTAGCCATTCTCCCTCTTCGGCCAACACACGATAAGAATGTTTATGTTCTAAGGTAACCCTTGCAGGCACACAGTTTTTCAGTTTTGGCTGTTTTTTCATTTCTATCATTTGCTCTTCAAAATAAGTTGTAAAACCTAATGTTGTTAATTTCAATTTAATTTCCTCCTAAACGTACATATCATGATGCCTTTTAGCGTAATTGCAATTGACACTTACACCATAGGCTATATCGCGGTTCAGCAATTTGGGACCACGATAAAAAAACCTTGTATCTGCAATTCGGCAGTTACAAGGTTTCACAGGCACGTTTAAAAGGTACACAAATACTCCGAGCTATAGCACGGTGTCATGTTGTATAGTTTAGGCGTGTGAAATTGAACAAACCGAATTGCAGTTCACTAAAAACAGATCTATTCATCATGTCACATCACCTACTTTCCATTTTGTTGTTATTAATATAGCTAAATTTTCAGAAATTGTCAATTCCAATTTTATAAGCATTTATTCCAATCCTCAACGCATAGAATGAACAAGACCACTAACTGCGAGGAGATGTTGGATTGCCTAAAATCATTTCTATTAGCACACATCAACCGCCCTACACATTACAGCAAGCAAATGCAGAGGAACTAACGAAAGAGCTTTTCTATGCAAAAATCCCAAAACTAGAGCGATATTTAAAGGTTTTTGAAAATGGTGGTATCGACACACGACATTTTTGTGTACCACCAGAATGGCATCGTACGAATCACTCTTTTGAGGAACGTAACGAATTATATATTGAATTAGCTACACAATATAGCGTGAACGTCATCCAAGCGTGTTTAGAAAATAACGCCTTTTTATTTTCCCCAATTTCTCCCGAAGAAATTGATGCCATTATTTTTGTTAGTAGTACGGGCATTTCAACACCTAGCATTGATGCGCGTGTTATGAACAAGCTTACCTTTTCAGATCGACTTAAACGTATTCCACTTTGGGGGCTTGGCTGCGCAGGTGGAGCAGCTGGAATTAGTAGAGCTTATGATTTTTGTAAAGCACATCCCCATGCGAAGGTGCTTGTTGTTTGTGTTGAGTTATGTAGCCTCACTTTTCAGCCAAATGATTATTCTAAAAGTAATTTAATCGGTGCATCACTTTTTGCAGATGGTGCCGCTTGTATTCTCATTTGCGGAGATGAAATAGCAATAGACACAAAAGTTCCGTCCCCTACTATTCTAGCTACAGGCTCTAAATGGATGCCAGATTCAGAAAGTGTCATGGGATGGGATGTTAAAAATAATGGGCTCCATGTCATCTTTCAAAAAAGTATTCCTGCCATTATCACCAATTGGCTAGGACCTTTTATTGAACAATTTTTAATGGAACAAGGAATGTACAGCGAACAACTTACTCATTTCATTGCTCATCCTGGAGGAAAAAAAGTATTACAAGCATATGAGGACACACTTTATCTTTCTTCCCAAAAAACCGACATTTCTCGGGAAATATTACGCCACCATGGCAACATGTCATCACCAACAGTGTTATATGTATTAGAGCAATTTATGCTACATGAAGGACAAGTGGAGGATACAGGTTTACTCGTCGCTCTTGGCCCTGGTTTTTGTGCAGAAGCTGTATTATTAAACTGGAGGGAGTAACATGATCTTCTATCTAATTTTAACTCTTGTCATTCTACAAAGACTGACAGAAGTAGTCATTGCCAAGCGCAATGAGAAGTGGATGCTTTCACAAGGAGCTTATGAAGAAGGTGCTTCTCACTACCCGTATATGGTTACTATGCATATTAGTTTTTTCTTGTTTTTAATTGTGGAAGTCGTTACAAATAACAATGGTCTCTCGCCCTTATTTCCATTATTTTTTATATTATTTATAGCTGTTCAGGCATTACGGATCTGGTGTATTCGCTCCTTAGGGACTTTTTGGAATACAAAAATCCTCATATTACCTGATGCTCAAGTTGTTCGTAAAGGTCCATATGAATATATGCGTCACCCAAATTATGCTGTCGTTTGTTTGGAAATTCTCCTTTTACCGATTATGTTTCAAGCTTACTTTACCGCGTTTTGCTTTACATTACTAAACATTACAATGCTCTCTGTACGAATCCCTATAGAAGAAAAGGCATTGCGAGATGCAACAAATTATAATAACGTATTCCAAAAGAAGATTTCGGAGTCTTAACCGAAATCTTCTTTTCTTATTAATGCCATTCCCAGTTAAACGGATCTTGTAGAAGCTCCCATGGGTTACGAAATTCTTCATCTGTTAATAAGCAGCTGTCTAACTGTTTGATAATCTCCTCTTTATCTAGATCAATACCAATCATAACAAGCTGAGTCAATCGATCTCCGAACTCCTCATCCCAATCCTCCAACACTTCTGGACTTTGTTGGAATACATCCTGTTGCTGAGTACTAGACAAAGCTGCTACCCAATATGAAACAGGTTCAATTTTTGCAGATGATCCTGCTTGTGATAGTAATAACGCAACATCCTGGTGTCTTGCACTCCAAATAATCCCCTTTGCTCGTACGATCGAGTCTGGCATTTGATCACACCACTCAACAAATCGCAAAGGATGGAATGGTCTTTTGCGTTTATAAGTAAACGAAGAAATCCCATATTCCTCTGTCTCTGGCGTATGATTCTCATGGCCCAGTTCTAACTCCTTTAACCAACCAGCTGATTCTGATACACGCTCAAAGTCAAAGCGACCTGTATTTAATATGTCAACTGGATCAAGAACACCGTTTGTTGTACGAATCAGTTTTGCTTCGGGCTGCAGCGCACGCAAAATACGTTCTAATCGTTCAAGCTCTTCCACAGATACTAAATCACACTTATTTACCACAAGGACATCACAAAATTCAATTTGATCAATAAGCAGGTCTGCAACATCACGCTCATCTAATTCGCCAACTGCTTCCTTCCGCTCCAACAAGCTTTCCCCTGACTGAAAATCATGCCAAAAGCGATGTGCATCTACAACCGTAACCATCGTATCCAATTGACAAAATTTCGTTAAATCAATTCCTAGCTCCTCGTCTAAGTAACTAAATGTTTGTGCCACGGGTATTGGCTCACTAATCCCTGTTGATTCGATCAATATATAATCAATATTACCAAGTTTAGCGAGACGTTCCACCTCCTGCAATAAATCCTCTCGTAATGTACAACAAATACAGCCATTGGATAGCTCCACAAATTTTTCTTCCGTTCGTGAAATACCGCTACCATTCGCAATAAGCCCAGCATCAATATTAATTTCACTCATATCATTGACGATAACAGCAACACGTAAATCTTTCTTATTCTGCAATACATGGTTCATCATCGTCGTTTTACCGGATCCTAAATACCCACTTAATACAGTAACAGGAATTCTCTTTGTCATGTTTACAACTCCCTAAATCGTAATTATTACTATTTACAATTTGTAATTTAAACATACAATATTGAAAAATGCAAAGCTTTTTATTACCTTCAAAAATAAACTTGACAATATTTAATCTTAAATACAATAATTAAATCGTAATCATTACTATTTAAAAGGAGGCCTATTTATGCGTGTACAAGTAACATTAGCCTGCACCGAAACAGGTGATAAAAACTATATAACAACTAAAAACAAACGTAATAACCCTGAAAGGTTGGAGCTAAAAAAGTACTCTCCTCGCTTAAAACGCAAGACACTACACAGAGAAACGAAGTAATTTGAAGAAAGTAACCGTTAGGGATTAAGGTTATCCTTCTTTTGAGCAGATTCCTTTAGATGGTTGATGCCTTCTTTGAGCGGGTTCATCTTCTTTTTGAGGGGTTATGACCTTTCTTTGAGCGGGTTCACCATCCTTTTGAGCGGTTATGCCCTACCTTTGAGCGGGTTCACCATCCTTTCGAGCGGTTATGC
>NZ_DAMDAY010000013.1:32354-48786 GCF_032093475.1 Lysinibacillus sp.
GAGCGGTTATGCCCTACCTTTGAGCGGGTTCACCATCCTTTCGAGCGGTTATGCCCTACCTTTGAGCGGGTTCATCTTCTTTTCGAGCGGTTATGACCTTTCTTTGAGCGGTTTCACCATCCTTTCGAGCGGTTATGCCCTACCTTTGAGCGGATTCTCCATACTTTCGAGCGGCTATGACCTTTCTTTGAGCGGGTTCACCATCCTTTCGAGCGGCTATGCCCTACCTTTGAGCGGATTCTCCATACTTTCGAGCGGTTATGCCCTACCTTTGAGCGGGTTCACCATCCTTTCGAGCGGCTATGCCCTACCTTTGAGCGGGTTCACCATCCTTTCAAGTGGTTATGCCCTACCTTTGAGCGGGTTCACCTACCTTCTGAGCGGTTCGAGAACCGCATTGAGAGGGTTCCATTCCAGAATAAAAATGACTGTTTCAAAAGTAAACATTTTGAAACAGTCTGTATAAATTCATAGCTATACCTGCTCTCTATTGATTTCTAATGCCAGCTCGTTTAATTTTTGATCTAATTCATCGAGTATACGTAATCTGTAATCTATTTGCTCCTCAATATGAATGGACTTTTTCATTTCCTTATTCATATCATTAGTTTGCTTTTCCATTTCATTTGATAATCTTTCAATCTCTGAATTTTTCCTCTCCAACTCTTTTATCAAGTGTTGATGAAGGCTGTCCGTTTCTATTTTGTCTCTATATGATTTTTCCAAGACCTCTATCATTTTTTCCATATGACTACCTGCTGCTGATGTAAAGTCGTTTAATTTTTTTTCAAGCCCTCCGACAATCGCTTTATAGTCAATATCAATTGTAGCTTCATTCGAAACTTGTTGGCTTTCCTTTAATAATTTATTTTCAGCCCGCAATTCAGCGATTTCCTTTAATAAAGACTCTATTGATGCAATTTGTTTTTTTCTTTGGACTTCTCGCTTTTGAATCTCTTCATCATATGCCTGCAGCTCCTTATCAAAGTCTCTCTTCAACTTTAAAAGCTCCATCGAAAGTTCTTTTCTAAGCCTTGTTAATTGTACATTCTCTCGTTCAAGTCTTAGTACCAATGCGTAATAATCACTGTCCCTTAGTCTTTTTACTTCATTTTTATACTTAGCTAACTCTGCCCTTAAAAAAATAATCATTTGTTGGAGCTGTATTGGATCATTGTTTTTCACAATATCATTTTCCATCGTCACACCCCCTAACCCGAATAACTTTTTAACAAATCAACCACCTCTTCAAACTGTGCTTTACTATCCTCTAGTATTTCATCTAATTGCTTCATCAACTTTGCTTCTAGTTCTCGGATATCATTTTGTCCAGTATTTTTCTTTTCACCTGAGACCAAATAGGCCATTAATTGATGTAATGTACTTTTTTCAAGAAACGCAAAGCTATTATCTTGTTCATTACGCCGATTGAGTTGCTCCTTTAAAAGTTGTTGAGTTACACTATTGTACTCTTGCTTTTGATCATCCTTCATTGTCATCCTCCTGTGCTTGACCGATACCATTAAGGTTAATAGGATTTAAAACAACAATACCATCTGTTAGCTGATCACAATATGTAAAGCCCATAATAGTGCCAGAATACGATAAATTATGGGACCATTTTATTTGAAAATTAGTAAATGAAATGGTTTCATTGGGCTCAATTGTTGTCTTCCCTACTGGTCTCAGCCAATACTCTTCTTTGCTTAACTTATCATTAAACCGTTCCCAATTAATTTGCCCTTGTGTCTTGAAATTTGGTGTGAAATTTTCATGAACATACCTCCCAGAAAAATAAAATGGAGAATCCTTAGGTACCGTTATGCACAAATAGGGGTTTGTAATAGCTGTACTACCGATGTTGCGAATATGATAGGAGCCTAAACATAAACTCTCTTGCTCAGGAATATAGGAAATATTGAACGAGGTTGTAAAATAACTAATGAGGTTAAACCTGTTTGGAATTGTCAACTCCTCAACTAACTGCTTAATTTCATGAACATAGGCGTTTGTTTGTTCTTTTAGTGCCAGTATCTTGTCTTCTATACGTTTTGTCACTTCGTACCTCCTTGATGTTATTTACTTACAAAGCGTCTCTTCAACTCTTAGAGAACCACTTGACTCGCTAACACGACAAAATAAAAAAAGAGAGGATAACCCTCTCTTCATGATATGACTTTCTTCTATTTGTTAGCACCATTAACCCATAGGTGGGAAAATAACAGGGCATTGTTGTGGACGAACCGCAGTTGGACATGAGAATGGTAAGTCTGCTCTTGGTTCGCAGAAAGTTGCTAAGAATTCCACAGTAACTGGGAATGTAGATTGAATACTTTGACAAACAGCAACAGTAATTGTCAACGCAGAGAACGTGATTGTACCTGCTGCAGCCCCTGTTCCAACAGTAAGTGTTCCAGTTGTACAAACGAAGCAATCTAAATCTGTGTATAAAATTTCAACGTCTGTTCCCTTAGGCGCACATAACGTCACTTGCTCACAGCGAGAAACTGGAATGTTAGTGCTTGTGAAAACAGTACCATTAGGTAAAGTAACGACAATTGTTAGAATGAAGTTCTTTTGAACATTTAGATGTTGCAGACAAACAGTTGATCCATCAATAGTGAATTGGCGATTCTCACGGTTTAGAATCACAATTGGATTTGTAGCTGCTGGAATTACTCGACAAGTAACAATAGCACCTGTTAAGTCAGTAGTTGCTGTAACACCTGGGAATGTAATTGGTCCAGTAGGCGAAATATCAAACGACATTTCTTTTACAATCCAGTCGTATACCTTATCAACATTTATACAGATTAGTTCCTGCGCCTGGGATGGCATATGCTCTTGCATCCTTTTGACACCTCCATAAAATTTTTATCTTTCGTTTGTAGCATATGTTTTTCAGCTATAAGTGCATGGGCTAACAAATAGTTACATTGGATATTTATTAAAATCAGCCAAGATCATTTTTACATCCAGTTCTTTCTTTATGGTAAGAACTAAAATATTGAGAGGACCGGTATATTTGTAACAGAAAGTCAATATTTTTAATAAACTAATAATGGACTGAAAGGGGTGAACTACAATGGAAGAATCAAAATTGTATACCACTCAAGAAATTGAAAATTTAAAGCAAAAAATTGAAACATATAGAGAATCGTTAACCTCGTTAAAAATGGGGACGTCAATTGAAGATTTCCTTTATATGAAGCAGGAATTTGATGGACTAAAAACACAAATGGCCCACTTAGAGGGGATCACAGAGACATTAGATACTAAACAAAATTCATATATAAAAGGATATGAGGATCAAATCAGGGTTCTTTCAATACAACTTGAGTCTTTGAATCAAACCATTGAAGAAATGAACCAAGAGATTTTATCAATTTTAAATAAACTATTGCCAGTTAAAGGAGATGATACAACGACCTTACCTTCCTCCATTGAAATGCCTTCTCAAACTTATTCTAATCTTTTGCCAAGACAACCTAGAATGACACAAACAGCAGATCAAACTACAATTACATCAGCACAGCCATCTTATAGACTACTACAAAGTGTGGCAGGTAAAGCCAAAAAACACCAACCAAATGTAAATACCGGGGCTCCCTCTCCTCCAAATGGTCTACAGGCAACTAAACCTGAAGAGCGGCATTTTAATCAGCAATATTTTCAATCAATCAATACGCACCCGAGCCAAATATATAATGGCTTATACAGAAACACGACAGTTGAATCCACCTTCCATTTTAAAAATGCCACGGATGCAAAGGAAGTTCCAGTAAGTGTTTATGATCCATTACAGCCTACTTTAAGTGAAGAAAACATCGAGAATGAACCTTTACAATCTGTTCATGAATCGGAGAGTACTAAAACGACGGAAATTTTAGATGCTCCTATCGAGATTGTGAAAACAGAAAGTGAACATAACCTTCATGAGATGCCAGAAGTATCTAATGAGTCGTTAGAACAAGCTATATCGGAGCTACCTAGCGAGCAAATCAACCAAGTCATTTCAGAAAATGTAGAAGTGCCTGTAGACACATATCACTCTCCTTCATTGGAAACTGAAGAATATGTTGAAGGGTATCAAGCTGGAACAGCCTTTGAGATTCATCCATCCCTTGAAGAAGCGCAACCTGAACCTGTAATTAGGCCGATTGAAGAAGAAAATAAGCAACCCGAACCTGTAATTAGGCCGATTGAAGAAAGTAAGCAGCCCAAACCTGTAAAAGAGCTAATCGAGGAAGAAAGTAAACAGTCTGAACTTGTAAGTAAGCCGATCGAAGAAGAAAATAAGAAGGGAAAGAACTCCTTTTTCGATTTCTTTAAAAGATGGAGTTAAATTTATCGTTCTATAAAACATCCACTATGTATGACCATACATAGTGGATGTCTTTATGTTTCAAATAAAAGCTGACTTTCAGAAATCATTGAATTTATAGGTGATGAAGATATTTGCCCTTCCCCCCCTTTCACATATGAATAGAATAATGAAGAAAGGGGGTGTAAAAATGTGTTTGAATAATTCAATGTGTGGTTGCTCTGGTAATGGTCATGGTAATGGTGAATGTACTGCTCTAGGCCCATTTATCGGAATTGATGCTGCATGTATTACTCCACCGGTAGCTACAGGTGCGATTATCCCATTTTCTTCAGGGATTGACCCTGTTGCATTAGTAGCTGTTGCAGGTGGTTTAATTGGGACTGTAAGTCTTGTTGGCTTCGGGACATCTGTTCCAGGGATAGCTCTTACTGGTGTTAATATAGATTTAACAAGTACTCTTACAGAAGCGTTTAATGTTCCACGCCCAGGTACAATTACATCTATTTCCGCTACAATTTCAGCAACTGCTGCTTTAACTTTAACAGGAACAGGGACAGTTAGAGCACAGATTTACCGCGCAGTTCCAGGAAGTAACGTTTTCAGCCCTACTGCAGCATTTGTTGATTTATTACCAGCATTACCATTAGCAGCTGTAGTAGCTGGTACGATTGCAAGTGGCAATGCAAACGTATCTGTTCCAGTAAATACTGGAGACCGCTTAGTAATGGTGTTCTCCTTGACTACTTCAGGGGTTGCTGCGACTCTTCTTGGTAACGCAAGTGCAGGAATCAATATTGTATAAGAGAATGTAGATCACAACTACTAATAAAGTATTAGCATCCTTAAAAAAATGAAATCAACTGAATGAACTTATAATAGGCGATTTGCAAGAAATCGCCTATTTTTTATGCCCCCAAAGCAAACTGAATATGTGCCAAATGATGCTTACCATGCCAAGCATATAAACCGATTGCTTGCTCCAGTGTTGTCAGTCCTGAATCAGGATGATTGAATGCTCGTTGTAATTGCTCATCTTTTAAGTTACTTAGCAAGTAAACCCAACGTTCATGTAAATTTTCTATTAAATTATAAGAAGTTGCTACTGGCATTGCAGAATCTGGTAGCTGTGCCCATTCCGCTTCATTGTATGGTTTAATGGTTGGGACGTCCTCTGTTAGGGCTAGCTTAAAACGGATATAGCTATTCATGTGGCTGTCGGCAATATGATGGACTAGCTGTTTAACTGTCCAACCATTTTCTCGGTAGGTTTTTGCCAATGCTTGCTCACTTGCTCCACTCAAGGCCTCTGCAAGCTGCATCGGTAATAAACGAATGTCGTCAATCCATTCTTTTACCTGCTGTGAAGTAACCTCTTTTGGTAATTGAAACTGTCCAATAGGATATTGTAGATCTGTCATATTGTTCTCCTCCGTATCAATTGTGTTTTCTGTGCTATTCAAATGGTAGTATTATAACTTACAAGAAAAGGTACTTGCCAATTATTGACGAATATCATATATCAACGTATCAAAGTATTTCCCATTCGTATACAGCAAGAGAGCCCATTCACCAGGCTTAGGGATTTTTACACTAGAGGGTGCATGAGCATCTGCTCCATTTACTGGCCCACCAAGCACAATGCTCCATCCATCTACTAAAATTGGCTGGATGGCCTTTGATTCTTTATGATAACCTACAACCGTTAACTCTGTACTACCACTGTCATCCATTCCCCATAGATGCCACATCCACTTTTGTGTACTTAAGCTTGGCATATCAGCACCAATGACTCCCGATTTATTAGCATTACCAATGATGCCCCTATCGCCGAACTCAACTGCTTTACGACTCCAATCAATCGAGGAAAAATCACTTTCCTGTACAAAATCAGGTATACCCTCTGGCATTGTTATGTTCTCTTTATCTGCACAGCCTACTACGAGTAACAATAGAACACATAACAGTACAAATCGTTTCATAACATCCCCCCCCATTTCTTATAAACCGTTTTCTTTATTAAATTATTACAGATAATTCAGTAAATTAAAATGCTAAATGCCTAGAGATTTTTTAACAACAGCTACTAATGGCTTTAATGGATGGATAACTGATATAGCTGTTTGCTCTTCAAATTGTTGTGCGGCATCTACCATTGAAAGCTGCGCTACAGAGATCAACCTTTGTTCATCAGTTAATGAAAGCAGAGTCTGTAAAATGGCATCACTGTAGGCTTCCTTTTTTCCCTGCATAATGAGGTCAAATGTATTCTCAATGACTTTTGCCACGACAGTTACTGATTTTTCATGATGCTTAGCATATTGGTGAAGTCTAGCCATTGTTCCTTCAACGGTCATAGGATTTGTAAAAAGAATGGTTATAGGTTGTTGTACGTTACATATGCTTTCAAAATATAGCTCATCAATTTTTATTATGGGAATTGATGAATCGACAGTAGCATCATCCTGTAACAAGGCAATATAATTAGTATATGTTATTAAAATAGCATCCACATCACAGCTAGCTATCCATTCGATTTGTTCCTTAACTTTACGAGCTACATCACCCATTCCTTTTGATACTTGCTGCATGACTCCAGGATCTACAAAATGAAGCAATTCCATATCCTCATCATTTTGGAAAGTACGCTCTATGTACTCTATATTGGAATAATGGGCATGCAAACAGCCAATTCGTTTCTTCAAATACCTTCCTCCTCATTGGAAAGCCTCTTTTCCATTGTTACCTTACCAGATTCCCTCCCATTTCTTCTTTTCTTACAGCATATCTTAATAATTGATCTAATGCACTGGAGTAAATTACTCCACCTCAATTCATCATAGAAAGATGACCTATTAAGCATACATATTCATAAAAATAACCGCATTATCAAAAGACAATGCGGTCTACCAATTTGTTTATTTATGCATAAAGCGTATGGCTCTACTCATAACAGTTGGTACAATTGAAGCATGATTTTCGTCTAAAGCCTCGTAAAACTCAACATTCATTATTTTTTCTAGTAACGTTGCC
This sequence comes from Lysinibacillus sp., assembly GCF_032093475.1. Lineage (NCBI taxonomy): Bacteria > Bacillati > Bacillota > Bacilli > Caryophanales > Bacillaceae > Lysinibacillus > Lysinibacillus sp. The sequence goes on from NZ_DAMDAY010000013.1 coordinate 39,712, forward strand.
ATTTGGCGCGCATCATCCACCATAAAGGTTTCAAGTTCACCTGCACTAATAAACAATGTTTCGTTCATTTCTTGATGCTCATTCAAAAATACTGACGCACATTGTACTAATTCATGCTCATTCCACCAAATTGAAGGGCTAATAGCTAGATAGCTTTGGAAGCTAGATTGATGGTGAAACAGTTGCCAAAGCGTAAAATAACCTCCTAAGGAATGACCAAATAAAGCTTCCTGTGCTTTATTCACAGGATATTGGGCCTCAATTGTCGGCTTCAGCTCTTCCTCTATAAAGCGGCTAAAATACACTGCTCCTCCTAACTTTTCATGACCCTTCCCTTTAAATCGTGCAGGATAAATATATGCCTCTGCTGGCGCCGTAAAATCATAAAATCTTCTTTCACGCATATCATCGCCATGTCCGATGCCTACAACAACAGCTGGTAGGACCCCCGTCTTTGGTGCATTACGACTTTGTAAACGTATCGCTTCCTTTACAAGATTAAAATAAGATGAGCCATCTAGTACATACAACACCGGAAAGCCTTCTTCTGGTGCTTCCTCACTTGGCACATAGATATTAATCGTGTACGTATAATCCGTTAATTTCGATGTTATTTGTTGTGTGGCATGCTCTATTTTAGTTCTCTTCATTTGTCACCCTCCTTTAAAATGTCATAGCCATAGCATACAGGTGTATTCGTTACTGGATCTTCCATAATGCGTGCATCAATATGAAATACTTTACGCATCACTTCTGCACTTACTATTTCCTGCGGCGTTCCGGTTTGTATAATAACACCTTTCTGCATCGCAATAAGATGATCTGAATATCTGGCAGCGTGGTTAATATCATGTAGAACCATGACAATTGTACAGTCGTGCTGCTCATTTAAGCTTTTGACTATATCCAGCACTTCTAGCTGATGTGCCATATCTAAATAGGTAGTAGGCTCGTCCAACAGTAAAATATTTGTTTCTTGTGCTAAAGCCATCGCTAACCAAACGCGCTGACGCTGACCTCCAGAAAGCTGTGCAAGCTCTCGATTACGATATTCCATCGTATTTGTGACAGTTAACGCCCACTCAATCATTTCCTCATCTTTATTTGTTAATCGATTGACATTGTTTCGATGTGGATAACGACCATAGGCAATTAACTCCTGCACCTTTAGTTGACCAGGTGCAACAGGTGTTTGAGATAGAATAGCTAGTTTCTTTGCAATATCCTTGGTCGATAAATTTTGCATATTTTGCTCTTGCAAGTATACCGTGCCTTGCTGCTTTTTTAATATACGTCCAATTGTTTTAAGAAGGGTTGATTTACCACACCCATTTGGACCAATAATCGTTGTCACCTTGCCCTCTTCTATCGTTAAATTTAAGCCTTCAAATACACGAACCTGCTCATAACCGGAAGCTAAATTTTCCATTCTAAATGCAGTTTGCACATCATTTCCTCCTATGCCTTAGATTTCACAAGTAAATACAAAAAGTAGGGAATCCCAATAATGGAAACAACAATTCCAACAGCCAGTTCCGATGGTGCAAATACGGTTTTGCCAATAAAATCAGCTAAAATTAACAAGCCTGCACCAATCAATGCACTTACCGGCATGACAAAACGGTGTTGAATACCGACCAGCTGCTTCGCAATATGAGGAGCCATTAAACCTATGAAGCCAATACTTCCTGATACGGATACACAGGCACTAACAAGCCCAACACTAGCTAATAACAGCTTCATTTTCTCTTTTTCAACAGCGATTCCTAAACTTGTGATGCTATCCTCTTCAAGCTGAAAATAATCAAGTAAATACGATTTTCTATACACATACATTCCTAAAACTAAGAGCCAAGGTAACATCGTTAGGGCAAAAATCCAATTCGCATTATAGATAGACCCTGCCATCCATATAGCTGCAGATTCAAAATCTTGAGCACTCATTTTTAAAGATAAGAATAATGACAAAGCACCAAACCCACTATTAATCGCTATCCCTGTTAAAATTAAACGCTGCATATCTAGATGACCATTTTTTAAAGCAAATGAGAAAATCAATATAGCAGCAATCGCACCACCGATAAAACCGAACAATGGCATCATTAAAATAGACAACCAGCTACTCATATCTGCACTCACTAGTTTTAATTGAAAGAAGAACATAAAAATTACGACCGCTGCACCAGCGCCAGCATTAATTCCTAAAATCCCAGGGTCCGCTAGTCCATTGCGTGTAATCCCCTGTAAGACAACCCCTGCCAAACCTAAGCCAATGCCGACTAGTCCGGCAATAACAATTCGAGGCAAGCGAAATTCAAAAATGACTAGATCAAATTTAGGATTTGCCTCAATCCGCAACAATGTTTTAATGACATCCATGACAGACATATCAAAAACACCATTTGTTATATGTAGATAGCTCGCAAGCAAAATTAATAAAATAAGCATTGATATAGTTAGAACAAAAATATTGGAGGTTTTTTTACGCACGTTTTTCACCTCCGTGCTTGCGAACTAAATATAAGAAGAAGGGTACGCCAACTAATGCTGTTAAGACTCCAATTGGCGTTTCAAATGGATAGTTAACATAGCGACTAAGGACATCACAAAGCGCTAAAAAGAAGGCACCAATAACAGCGGCACAAGGAATGATATAGCGATAATCTACTCCAACTAAGAAACGTGTAATATGTGGGATAACTAGCCCTACAAAGGCGATTTTTCCAACAAGAGCCACCGCTGTTCCAGTCAAGCATACTACTGCTAGCATACTAATAATTCGCACTGCTTTTGTTTTCTGCCCAAGTCCCATAGCTATATCTTCACCTAATGACGTAATAGTAATGGCTTTCGCAGATAATAAAGCCAGGACTAATCCTGTTAAACCAAACGGAATAGAAAGAATAAGCATATCCATGTCCACCATATGTACTTTTGTGTTATACCAAGCACTGACTGTTTGCGAGACTTGGAAATACATCGCAATGGCAGTAGCAATACTGCTTAAAAACGTACCAATGACCGTCCCAATAATCGCTAACCTTACTGGTGATAGGCCATTGCGAATTAATGAACCAAAACCAAAGACAATGCCGGCTCCCAATGCTGAACCAAGCATAGATAATAAAATCATTTGATAGTTTGGAAGTCCGGGGAAAAAGACGATAGCTAATGTTATGACAAAAGCGGAGCCGTCGTTAACGCCCATTAATGACGGTGAAGCTAAATAATTTCGTGTAATCCCCTGCATAACTGCTCCGGCTACTGCCAAAAAAGCTCCTACTAACAATACTGCGGCTACTCGGGGAATACGCCCTGTCCGTATAATTTGATGATCAACATTCGAAGGATCAAAAGCTGCCATCGCCTGCCATACTGTCATTGCACTAATATCCTTCGTGCCATACGTAATAGAAACAAGTGCCACAAGGGCAATAAGGAAAGGAAATACCGCTAATATTGAAAATGACACTATGTTTATTTTTTTCAACTTTTACACCTTTTTCTTTACCATTTTCACACCCAAACTGTTACTGAACAAAAGGCCGGTAATAGCCCGGTGACATCACCAAATCTACTACCAGCCTGCTATACTATTTAAGTAATTTTTCAGCTGCAGCATCTAAGAATTTTACCTTAGACCAAGCCGTACCACCTTGTGCTAATGGCTCAATTGCATTAACGAAAACCTGATTATTTTGCGCTGCCTTCAAGCTCATGAAAATCGGATTCTTTTGTAGGTCCTCTAAAGCTTTTGGCGTATCCTTATTCTCTGAATCCTCGAATTGTAAGAAAATCGCATCTGGATTTACTTGAGCTAATGTTTCAAGTGATAGTTCAGCTTGCGCCTTAGCTGTAGTGACCACTTCTGGGACGGGTGCTCCTAAATCTTCATAGAGGACTGGATTTAAATAAACACCTGCTGGATAAATGTACATTACACCACCACGAACACGGATTATTAATACTTGCTTATCTGCTAATTGTTCCTTTGATTTCACTTGTGCATCAGCAACTTTAGCTTCATAGTCAGAGATGATTTTTTTAGCATCCTCTTCTTTACCAGCTAATTGTGCAAGTAATGTTAAATTTTCCTTCCAGTTTGTTGAAATATGTGAGTACGGAATCATTGTTTGAATTTTGTTCAGCTTTTCAGCCGTTTCCTCAGGGAATTTCGAAGTGCCAACGATGACATCAGGATTTAGATTAAGAATGGCTTCCGCATTTGGCTCCATTTTATTTCCTACAAGTGTAGTACCTTCAAAATCCGCTGCTAGATAAGCAGGAACTTTACCACCAACTTCTAGTACACCTACTGGCTTAATGCCGAGCATAGCAGCGTCTTCCATTGATTCTAGACTTGCAGCAACAATATTGTTAACTTGTGCTGGAAGCTCATATTTTTCACCTAAGTATGTAATTGTTTGTGTTTGTGCTTGTTCTGTCTGCGATTCTGTTGCGCTTGTATTAGTTGTTGACGTAGACTCCTCCGCCTTATCTGTCCCACATGCGGCAAGTGACAGTGCTAAAAGTGCCGGAGCACACATTTTAAAATATTTATTCATAAAAATTCTCTCCTAACAATCTTTTATTGATAATGATAATCGTTTTCACAAACAAGTCAATACACAATTGATATTCATTATCATTTACGGATACTATCCTAACAAAGTAAAAAAAGATTGTGAATGGACGATTTCGAAAATGACATGGATTTTTGCCGATTTAAATAATAAAAAAACTGCTTCTTTTTTTATAAGAAACAGCATTTACACATAGTTAGCTTCCTCCATTTTTATCTTTCGATAAGCTGAAGGTGACAAACCAGTACATTTTTTAAAGACTCTACTAAAATAAAAGCAATCTACATACCCTACACATTCAGCAATTTCAGCTATAGGAATTTCAGCATATTCTAGTAAGTCCTTTGCGCGCCGTATACGGTATTCCGTTATATAGGTGCTAGGATTCATACCTGTATGCTGCTCAAATAAATACGCAAAGCGACGGCGTTCAATTCCAAATTCTTTAGAAATATTTGACACCAAAATCTGCTCTGCATAATTCTCATGTATATACTCTAAGGCCTGTTCCATCCATTTACTAGCACTATCTAAAACCTTCATTTTTGCCGCTATAAGAATATTTTCTAGCAAATTCATAAATAAAGTCTTGGACTTAAAAATAGCCATACTTCCTGGAAGTGAGTAGCTTTCTATTATTTGCTGGACGATGTTAATGATTTGCGTGTTAAAGCCTGTATTGATTGAAAAATGTTGCTCTGCTAATGGGAAAAGAGCAGATTCCTCTGTAGGTAGACTATAAAGAATAACTGCATATTCCCAACCTTTGTGACTGGTAACCTTTACTTCTATCGGCATCTGGGAACCTGCATGGACAATCATTCCCGGCTCCATAACATAGGGAGTTCCTTTAAAGCTAAAGATGGCACTACCTGCAAGAGGTATAACTAAGCCACATTTTCCTGGCGCTGTTGTTCTTCCTGTATCTTCTTCACCGGGTTCCATTCTTTTAGTAAAAACATCCGTAAATTTTACAGAAGCATGTGCAAAGTAATCAATTAAATATTTGATATCCATACGCTAACTCCTAAACATGTATAACATTCTGAATCTGTGAAAAATGATGTAAATCATGATTGATTAACCCGATAAAATAGTCAACAATGATTATCTCTGATTGACCAATTGTAAATGTCTGCTGCCATTGCTCATCTGTAAATTGCTGAAGAACTTGTAATAGCTGACTCCTTGAGGTAATAAAATCCGTGATTGTTTGATCCATATGCTGTTCCCGACTTTTCTTGGCTGCACTCGTATTTAGCTTTTCAGCATCTGGTCCTTTAGGTAGACGTTCATCAACAAAGAAAAAAGGTATGCGTTGATTTAACACAAAATCATCCCAGGGGTGAAGATGTCCTATCACCTCTGCAACTGACCATTTCCCAGGTTCAATTGGCATACGCCATTGAACTTCAGATAGAGACCTAAAATCGCTTATCCAATCCATTGATTTTTTATAGTGGTTGATAACATAGGTTTTATCTCTTTGCAATAAAGCTCACCTCTTTACTGAAGATTAATTTCTAACTTTGGCCATCTTAAGTGCCACTGTTTAAGATGCATTCTTTGACGATAAATCTCATAATTATTTTCAAGGAAAAATGGCGTCGGCTCTACAATACCTGCTCCTAGATGTCTAATCCCATACGGTGCAGCAATCTCTAGTAAACCATTTGATAATTTCACGCCAATAGCCGTTGGTATTTCAGGGAAATGAGCAATTCCATCAACAGCAGATTTGTACGGTTTACTTCCATTAAGGACGTGCATTCGTGCTTGATTTTTCACAGACCATGGCTCATTTGGTGATATCTGTTTGAGTTCCTGTTCATAGTGTTTTTCTATTTTTTCCGCTACCTTTTCTTTATCAAAATATATCACATCAATATCAGTAATCGGTGTTCTATCTTCTTTTTCATGAAGGACATCCCATACCTTTGAGCGAATGACCCCTGCACATACCCACCAATCTGGCAGCTGCAATGTTTCCACTGTAGATAAAATTTCCATCATCCAATCATCTGCCACTATTAGATTTTTTAGTTCTTCCTCCGTTTGTAGCAATCTCAAGTCGTCAGCCTCCAATTTAACTTTTACACCAAACTTTTAATCTTGTCGCTACCATTTCAGGTGCATCTCGGAATATATCATGTCCAGCTCCTACAATTGATTCAACATTTAAATGTCCTATTTTCATTTGTAAGTTCTGGATACAATTTTTTCTTATCGTATCTAACTCTGCAGGTATCGTTGCATGTATTAACAATATGGGGCATTTTACCATACTCACTACATGATCAACTGGCTCCAAATTCATACCTTTTAACATCGCTTGTGCAGTGAAGATAGAAAGAGTTAGTCTAATTTCTCCATTTTGCTCCCTCACCTGTGCTTTTGAAGCTGCTTTCAACTCCTCGGACCATCTAGAAAGCTCCTCTTTTTCAGAGTTAAAAAATTCCTTCCATGATGGAAAGCGGACATTTTCACAAAAGGATTCTACATCTTTTAATTCCTTTTCTAGAGTGGTCCCTATATCTTTCCCTGACATATATCCTCCATCTAGTAATACGACACCTTTTATTTGTTGTGGATATCTTGCTCCAAAGTGGATAGCCAAGTCTGCTCCAAAGGAATGCCCAATTAAATAAAAGGTTTTATTTTTTAAATATGTACTTATTATTTCTTCTATCATTTTAATTAAATTGGAAGGGAGATAATTCTTCTCTTCTTCTAAAGCTGTGCTATAACCATGTCCAGGTAAGTCAAAAGAGATAACATGATACTCTGTTAAATATGTTGCTACCTCTCCAAATGCTAAGCCTGTGCTTCCAAGTCCATGTAAAAAAACTAAAGATGTATTTTGAGGATTTCCCCATTGATATATTTGGTAATTCATCTAATTGCCCCTCTTTTTCTATAAATTTATTTTATAAATTTCCAAAAATAATATATTAGATTTATGCAATAATACCCTTTACCCTAAAGCTATTAAAGTGAAGGGAGAGGCTTATGAATAGAATGCTTATATTGCTCTTGGTACTACTTAGCTTAATTGGATTTTTCTATATAAAAATATCTTTAACACTCGTATGTATCGGAATGGTAGCGGCCTTTATTGGCACACTTGCGGGAGGTGGCGGATTAATTACGCTGCCTGCCATGATGCTTGTCGGTATACCAATTCAAACAAGCATTGCAACTAATAAATTTTCGACGGGCATTTCAGCTTTATCCAGCATTTTTTATTTGCTCTACCACAAGGAATTACATGTCACATCTATTATAAAAAATATAACGCTTGCTATTGTAGGAGGGATTTGTGGCGCACTTCTAGCCGTATCACTATCAGATCGAATAATGAATGTCATTGTCTGCGTACTACTTATTTTAGCCTTAGTCGTCACGTTGAAGAATAAAGAATGGAACGAACTACCTGTAAGAACACAATATAAAACACATCGTCTTTGGCAAGTGTTTTTCATCGCTATGTATGATGGGGGCTTTGGCCCAGGCTCTTCAACATTTAGTATTTTACATTATCTACGTTCCCATCAAACTTACATAAAAGCTGTACAGCTCACACGTGTCCTCATCTTTGGAAGCTGTACAGGAGCATTTGTTATTTTTTACAATACTGGCTTTATTCAATGGCACTATGCGATCGCCATGGCCATTGGCTCAATCATAGGCTCACAGCTAGGTCTTCTAGTGTTACCACGTATTCCATTAAAAATAGCCAAAAAATTACTAACTACTATTATTCTTTTATTGATTATCCAAGTGGCATTTACATTCATTTACTGAGCACCACTCAAATGTTCGTGTATTAACTTCCATTCATCGTCAACGAATGTAAAAATATTTGTTGCTCTACCGCTACCTGTTACAAATTTTCCGTTTAGATAGCCTTCATAGTGATATGTATAAAGACAGGTAGCTGTTTTTTCGTCAACTGTTATCCAGTTTACATCTGATGCCGAATAAACTTCCTCTTTGATTACATTCCACGCATGCTTAAAGTACGCCTCAATTTCTTCTGTAGTAGTGCATGTTTTATCAGAGAACCAATAAATTGCCTGAGGATGCAAAATTGCCTTTACTTGATTAAAATCATGTGTATTTGTTGCTTGTATATACCTTTCCAGTGCTTGTTGATGTGTCATCAGCTCTCCTCCTTTTTAACAATATTATCCTAAATTTTAATGATTGTCGTGTGACATTTTGCTGTTAAAGCCTATAATGAAGATAAAATATATTATGCGTAGTATTTAGGAGGATAGCTATGTTAGCTACTATTAAAAAGCACTCAGATTGTCATGTCGTAACGTACAAAAGACCGCTACCACATTCAATTGACACTGTTTGGAAGGCCATAACTACCAATGAAAACCTACAAAAGTGGATGAGTAATCTTGAAATCATTGACCTACGTCAGCACGGTAAAATACATTTTAATATGAACGATGGAACAGATACCTATGAGGAAATTGCC
>NZ_DAMDAY010000014.1:0-37531 GCF_032093475.1 Lysinibacillus sp.
AATAGGGTATTGTTTTTGAAGGATATTGTCTCTATACAAGCGTAGCCAACGATTATTGGTAGATATCTCAATACGGTATGGAATTGTATCAGGATTGGGAAAGCCAGGAATAGCAATTTGTTGACCAACTAAAAGATGATCTGGCTGAATCCCTGGATTAGCAGCAATGATTGATGTGATAGAGGTGCGATAATCTTGAGCAATTTGGGACAGTGTTTCTCCCGCTTTGACTGTATGATTCAATCTTGATTTCCTCCTAAGCATTGGTAATTGTTTTACTATATGCTTGAATGATTTAAGTAATTTTAAGAACGTAAATTTTTCAGCTCTTTGGATAGAATATAGAGTACCATGTATAGCCAAGGAGCATTGAGAATGAAGGAATTTAAGATTACTTATTTTTTTGATGAGATGCATTATGTGAGAAGATTTATTTATATTGAATCTCAGCAAGAAGCAGAGCAATTGGTTAAAAGTGAAAGAGATCAATATATATCCTTTACAGACAGTAGAGGTATCTATCATGAATTGCATACAAGGCATGTACGAGTTATTCAAATATCTGAATATCATCGTATTGATAAAAGTACAAAACAGAAAAACACATAATATATCCAGCACTACACACATTATAGGTAAAGGAGTGTGACAAGATGGATATGAATAAAGTACCACATCAAAAGAAAATGTTTATGAATTTAAATAGTAAAGATAAGCCTGATATGGTTGAATCAGATAACATTAGTCTTTTCGATTTGCATGAGGATATGCAAACTGTAGACGCTATTCCAATTGAAGAACTTAATAAGAGAGTGGAAAGAGAAGGCGATGAATTGATTGAAATGCAGCCTGATGAATTATAGGAGGTAGAAGTATATGCATGATGAAAAAGAAGTCCAATTTACCTCTGCGGGTACAAATATTAATGAAGTGAAGCAAAAAAACGCAGAGACAGGATTATCCTATAATGACGTAAAGGCGCTATTGGCTAAAACCGGAGGACATGGGACGGCTATCTATAGTGATACAGATTTTGAAGAAGTAAGACAAGAAATACACAAGAATCAGCAATAAATGTATGGGGAGGAGTAAGGTATTGAGTGCTCTTCCTTTTTTACTTTACAATGGTGAGTAAAGTAAGGGAGGTGAGCATCTTGTTAATAGGAGAAGAGAGTTGTCCATTATGTGGGGGGAAAAACCATTGTGGTCTAGTAAAAGGTGAAAAAGAATGCTGGTGTATGACAGTCAACTTTCCAGAGAAAGTTTTAAAAGTTGCACAGAAAGAGTCAGATAAATGTATTTGTCAAACATGCTTAGATACATATAAAGAAAAATACAAGCATTGAGAAATGATGCATCCGTAATTATTAAGTAATTGGTACAATTGTCTATCGCACAACAACCTAGCGGGCATACATTACTCTGAAAGGAGTGTGTCTAATGGTTAAACCAATTGAACTTAGTAATGTAACAAAGGCATATTTAGAGGAATATCAACGAATCCTCAAAAAAATGATGCAGGGTATGACCTATGTAACCATTACTTGTAGTATTTCAGAAAATTTTATTAAGCAAATCATTCCTCATCAAGTAGCGGCAATCCAAATGTCAGAAAATGTTTTACGCTACACAACAAATATTCCTGTACAGGATCTCGCATTAGAAATCATTCGAACACATACAGAAATGCTTGAAAGTCTTGAAGCGATACAAAATCGATGTTGTGTCGTACAAAATTCAGAGTACGAATTATACGAGTATATGTGTGCTTACAAAGAAATCACGGAAGCAATGTTTAATTGCATGTGTGCACCACCAGTATCCAATAGTATTAACATTAACTATTTAAGGGAAATGATTGTCCATCATCAGGGAGGTATAAGACTAGCACAAAATGTCCTTAGATTCTGTATTTGCCAAGAATTAATTCCAATTCTAAAGTGCATGATTCAAACGCTTTGTGAGCAACTAGAGGAGATGGAAAAGTTACTGGATAGCTTACAAAATTGCGATTGCGAGTGCTAGGTCAAATTTTAATCTTATACGGTAAAAAACGCTAAAGTCAAATGATGATTTTAGCGTTTTTTCTGCGTAAAAATAGTGTTTATCTAGAAAGTGAGAAATTGTCAATAAGGTGGACAAAAAAATAAGAAAGTGTAAAGAATTTTTGGAGAATATACTTTTGTTTTTTTATTGTTGGTAAAATATATATGTTTTATTTTGTTGAAGGTAATGAGGAAAGATCTATAATTCGTTTTAAAACACTGGGAATTTATATTTACTTTAGATTCGAAAAGGAGTGGGAACTATGTTCAAAAGGAAGAAGATTAGTCAAAACTATGATTATTTCTCAGCAACAAAAAACTCAGACATTGAGGCCAATGAACGTTTTAAAGAAAAACTAGATTTTCTTGCTTTGTCTAGAATAAGAAGGGAGTCTGTAGGTTTTTTACGTAAAATGTATGAGAACAATCGTCAGCATATACTGGATAATTTTTATGATCGTCTACTGGAAATTCCAGAGTTTAACCAGGTCATCAATACGCATTCATCAGTAGAGCGTTTGAAAGGCTTATTTGATTCACATTTTATTAGCTTATTTGACGATGAGTTAGATTTAGATTATGTATTTAAACGACGTAAAATCGCCTACATTCATGCTCGCATTGGTGTACTCCCGAATTGGATGATTTCAGCCTATACGTTGATCAATCAATTAATTATTCCGCTTATTGTAAAAGAACTATCACGAGATCAAGGAAAAATGCTTGATGTTTTATTGTCTTATGATAGCTTAGTAACGATTGACCAACAAATTATTTTGGAGACCTATATTGAAATTCAAGCAGGATCTGTAGTGAACGGTTTAGGCGAAATCATTACTTATAATACACAGTTAGATACAATAAAGGAATTGATTGAATTTCAAGATATTCAACATCAGGAGATTATTGCGGCAGACCAATTGATGCATGAGTTAGATGAAAGTATTGAAGAAATCGCCACATCTGTTGGTGATATTTCCGAGCAAACAAAGCAGGCGTTTAAAAAATTAAATGAGGATTTGGAATCTTTACAACAAATTTCATCCATTTTGCAAACGACCGATGAGGGGCATAAATCCATGCAGGAGGATATCAAACGTTTAGTAGATCGTGTAAATAGCGTCGCAAAACTAATGGAATTAATTAAGAAAATTGCAGATCAAACTAATCTGTTGGCATTAAATGCATCAATTGAGGCGGCTCGTGCCGGTGAAGCAGGGAAAGGCTTTGCGGTTGTTGCAGAGGAAGTGCGAAAACTTGCAGATGATACAAATACATCTGTTAAATCGATACATACAGATATCCAGGAATTACTTCAAATTACGCAAAATATTAGTTTTTTAACAACACAATTTTCACAAGATTTACATCAAGGTGTTACGGATACCTTACATGTTTCACAAATCCTTGGAGAAATAAACAGAAATTTACAGCAGCAAGGAGCTCGTTTTGAGGAAATAGCTACTACAACCAAGGTACAAGCACAATCCGCTACAATTATTTCTGAACGTAATCATACAATCACAGAGAGTATGCAAAAAAGTAAGGTAATTGTTTTTGATATGGGTTCTGCCATTTATAAGCTAAGTAAAATGATTGATGGATACCGATCAACAACGATTTCTAAAAACTTTATTATTAGCCAAGAGGATATTATTCAATTAGCGATTACAGACCATTTATTATGGCGTTGGAAGATTTATAATTTACTGCTGGGCTTTGAAGCGATGACTGAACAGGACGTAGGTTCACCGGAGGAATCGCGCCTTGGCGAATGGTATTATGGCACAGGCAAAAAGCTGTTAGGTGATGAGCGGGCCTATATAGAGCTTGAACAATCGTTTATTCATATACATGATATAGCTAAAAAAGCAGTCCGTGAATATAATACAGGTAATAAAGTGGAGGCTGAGAAATACCTGGAGGAAATTACGGAAGAATCTTCTGTTGTCATAGAAAAACTACAGGCGTTAAAGGAAATTTTACTAAACAGTAAAAAACAATATATACATTAAAAATTTGAGCAGGCTAGTTAAAACTAGCTTGCTCTTTATGTTTGCTATTCAGTTACGTTTATAGTAGGGGGGACACACATAAATGTCACTGTCCGTTTTTTACTATCATAGAGACACCATTCACGGTGGTCAATAACTGAACCTACGTTAACCCCATATTGTTTCTCTTGTATTGCAATCGGTTGGCCGTAACGAATACGGATAGGTAATTTTTTTTGCTGATGATAGAGTCCCGATTCATGGCTATGACCAAAGAATAACAATGGTTGATGAAAAGGAGGAAATGTAGGTTGCCAGTTGACGTTCCACTTAAATTGATGTCCGTGCATAAGTATCGCACCATCAATCTCCATTGACTCAGGTAAAGCTTTAAAACGTTGGATGCCTGTAACTTGAGTAATGCGTTCTTCTTGATTGCCTCGTATAGACGGGAAGGTTAGTAGTTCTTCAAATTCATTTTCTACTATGGCTGCCTTTTCCAACGACAAGCCAGACATAGTTTGCGCCTTTTTCTTACTAACAGTGCATTCATATAAATCACCTAACCCAATGATGGTTGCTTCCTCTGCTGTTTGTTGTATATGAGCAAGAACAGCTTTAGTATCTTCTATATTAGAATGTAAATCTCCTAAAAGTGCATAAAGCATGTAAACCCGGCCTTTCCTTTAATAATCGTACAAACATCATACACCTATTAGAAATTACTAGAAAAGTAAAACGTCTAAGAATATTTCTTTAATTTGAACGTGAGGAAAATTGCCAAGAAATTCATTGCTTGTTAAAATATAATCATAATTTTCTGAATTTTATTGATTTTGTGTGCTGGTGTTAATTTAGCGGTATTCCATGTAAATAGGGAAGACCTGTTAAACGTGTATATGGCAATGAAAGTGTAGGGACATCATGTTATCCCAAAGGTTCCACTCAAATGTATGGGACGGATTGAAGAATTCTGGATGCATGAATGTTGAGGCGAATTAATTTACTCTATCTCGGATTAAAAAATGAACTTTTGGAGGGCTTAAAATGACGACGTGTATGACAGATATTCTTGAAAACTATGCTGTACAGCAACCAAATACGATAGCAACCTTGTATGATGGAAAAAAGCTAAGTTATCGTGAACTTTATCAACGTGTTGATCGATTTGCTGCTTACTTACAGGAGCAAGGTTATGAAAAAGAGGATGTAATTGCATTATATACGCTTAATTCCGATTTGTTTTTAATCGCTTATTTAGGTGTTCAATTAGCAGGCTTTATCGTGATGCCCATTAACACTAAATTAGCGGCACCAGAGATTGATTATATTTTTAATCACTCACAGGCAAAGGGACTAATCTATGATGAAAGATTAGCAGAAACATTGAAGGATGTTTCCTATTCGTTCCAACATGCTATTGAACTTCAGGAAATGAATAATAGGATTGAACAACAGGATCGTGAAAGAACGATCGTTCCATTGGTGGCGGATGATACAGCCGTTGTTATGTATACCTCTGGTACAACTGGTAAACCAAAAGGTGTCATGCTCACCCATCATAATATTGCGGCTACAGCAGAAATTTGGTCTGCTTCTATGAACATGTCGAGCAAGGATAAGATGTTTATTTGCACACCTTTATTTCATTGTGCTGGCCTGCATGTTTTTGCTATGCCGATGTTTTATCAAGGGGGAACCGTTGTTATTGAAGAAGTATTTTCACCAACTAAAACATTAGCGCAAATTGCAGCAACAGAAGCGACGATTTTCTTCGGAGTTCCATCCATGTACACGATCATTTTAAATACGCCTGGATTTAAGGAACATAGCTTAAACCATTTACGTTTATTATGTTACGGGGCAGCTCCAATGCCTTATGAGCTTGTAAAACAAGTAAAAGAGGCATTTCCAAATGTAAAAGTTCAAAATCTATACGGTCAAACAGAAAATTCACCTGCGGCCACATCCTTACTTGATATGGATGCTTTAACGAAAATCGGCTCCGTTGGTAAGCCATTAGCGCATACAGAGGTCTGTGTAGTTGATAGTGAAGGTAAGTCAGTACCAGCTGGTGAGGTAGGGGAAATTTGTGTAAAAGGGCCACAGGTTATGAAGGGATATTTGCGCAATCCAGAAGAAACAGCTAGAACAATTAGAGATGGGTGGCTTTACTCAGGTGATTTAGGACGGTTTGACGATGAAGGCTATTTGTATATAGTAGATCGGAAAAAGGATATGATCATTCGAGGAGGGGAAAATATTTACCCAATCGAAGTGGAGGAAGTTTTATATCAAATGCCAGAAGTTTTAGAAGCAGCAGTGGTTGGCTTACCACATGAAGTGTATGGTGAGGTGCCGAAAGCATTTGTTGTTTTAAAAGAAGACAAATCCCTTGATGAAAATTCGATACTCTCCTATTGTCAGACTAGACTTGCCAAATATAAAGTCCCTTATGAGATCGAATTTTTAGCTGAGCTACCGCGGAATGCCTCTGGTAAGGTATTAAAGCATACATTACGACCAAAAGAAACGACGATTTAAGTATTATCCATTACGCTTTGGATGCATCACCATAATGGCTTTACATGTGATAGAATTCATGCTCGAATAAGCTTCTATTCTAATAGGAACAACTAGGAAAGTATCGTATAATAGAGTCTACGACAAATTGTATTAATAGAATTGGAGAAGAGATTACTCTTTGAATTAGAATAGGAGCGGAATTTGTCTTGTGGACAGGATATAAGCGCCTTTTACTTATTGGCATTTTGATCATCATGTTGCTGTCTAGCTGCCAGCCATTTTCACAGCAAGATTCACAACAAAAAAACCAATTAACAGTTTTAACAGTAGAATTTAATAGTGGAGCACCTATCCCTAATTTATATTTAACGATCACTGATGTACAAACAGGTGATGTAGTAGAAGAAGCAATTGGTTCTGAAGAAGGGGAAGCAATATTTTCGAAGCTAAAGGCAGGACGAGAATATGCAATTGCTGCAACTACACTAGAAAATAGTGAGGCAAATGTCGGATATACAACAATTGAGAATTTTACGTACGATACAACAAAGCCGTACTATCGATTGCAAACACATTTTTCTAGAGACGAGCAAGAATTAGATGTACCTGTTGTTATGCAAAATCCTGAACTGCCACATGGCTGTGAAATCACATCACTCACAGCCGTGTTAAATTATTTTGGAATGAATGTGACAAAGCTTGAAATGGCAGATCATTATTTACCAAAGCAAGAAATACGTACAGTAGGCGGAAAACGTTTTGGACCAAATCCAAATGTAGCTTTTGCTGGCAATCCTCGTGATAAGGCTCATGGGATGTATGTTTTTGCTGCACCAATTGTCAAAGCGGCAGAGGCAGTCATTGCTGATAAACAGGAAAATTTACGCGTAACGAATATGAGTCAGGCATCACAGGCAGATATTTTAGAGCTAGTCCGTGAGGGAGTTCCTGTTGTGACATGGGTGACACTGGATTTATCAAAGCCTAAACAAAAAGCTGAACGAGGCTGGATTTATGAAGGTGAGTCAACTTCACGGGATGCCTTTATGAATTTACATGCTGTTGTTTTAACAGGACATTTAGGCGATAAAGTAGTTGTAATGGACCCGTTAAAGGGCTACGTAACATACAATGTGGATCAGTTCTTTAATAGCTATCGTGAGTTAGGCAAACAGGCTGTAGCTGTCCATAAATAAGCAAGCTATAAATCTTTAGTATGTTACACTAATAAAAAAAGCAAAAAGTGAGTTGAGTAGAATGGCCATTGAACACGCTTTTTTACCCGTATTGCTTGGGGATGAAATGAATGCTTATGGCATGGCCAGAGCATTTTACGAAGCCTATGGTGTAAAGCCCCTTGCACTAAATCATACAAACATGGAAAAAATTCAGCAAAGTGATTTACTGACTTTTCGTGAGGTACCGAGACTTCATATAGAAGAACGATTTGTTACGGCACTTAAGTCAATTGCCCAGGAATTTATAGATAAAAAATTACTGCTCCTAGCCTGTGACGAATTTTATGTCAAAAAAATTGTAGAGCATAAAGCAGAATTAACAGGGGATTTCATTATTCCTTATGTAGATGCTACACTTGCTCATCAGTTATTAACCCGAGAAAAGATGTATGAGCTTTGTGCACAATATGGTTTTCAATTTCCTGCCATGCATGTATGCACGGTTAATGATTATGACAACTTCGACATGCCTTTTGAGTATCCAATTGTCATTAAGCCCATGAATATGGAAAAATATGCTGCATGTATTTTTCCTGGTAAGAAAAAAGTATATATTGCACATGATAAGGATGAAAAGGACAGTATATTCCATGCTATTTATAAGGAATCAGCCTATCGTGATGATCTGATGATTCAGCAATATATTCCAGGAGAAGATGCTAATATGCGTGTTGTCAATGCGTATGTTGGACAAGATGGAAAAGCAAAACTTCTTGCTGTGGGCAATCCCATTTTAGAAGAGCATTCTCCAGAAGGAATAGGTCGTTATGTAGCCATCATGACAACTTATAATAAGGAATTGATGGATATCGTGAAGACATTCCTTGAAGCAATACAATTCCAAGGCTTTGCTACATTCGATATGAAATATGATGATCGAGATGGTCAATATAAATTGTTGAGTATAGAATTACATAATGAGCTTTCCAATTATTATGTGACAGCTAGTGGCTATAACTTTATGCAGTATGTAGCGGATGATTTTGTTCGAGGGAGTAAACAATCGTTAACATACGTGGAAAACAAGCATCTTTGGACGATTGTACCAAATGGTGTTCTATTCAAATATGTTCAAAATGAACAATTAGTAATTGAAGCGAAAAGCTTGATTCGTCAAGGGATGGCTACAGATTCTATTTTTAATTATAAGGATATGAATGCGAAACGATGGTTGAATGTTACGCTTGATAATTTAAGCTTTTATCGCAAATATAAGAAATATTTTAATAACAAAGGTCTGTCTAATATATGAAAAAACAAACTTTAGGTATCATTGGTGGCGTAGGGCCACTTGCAACAATGTTTATTGGTGAAATGATTGTAAGACGTACGAAGGCACAAAAGGATCAGGAGCATTTACATACGATCATAGATAATGATACAAATATCCCTGACCGTACAGCTTTTATTTTAGATAAAACGAAGGATAATCCAGTTCCAGTCATAATTGAGGATGCAAAAAAATTAGCTTCTGTAGGGGCAGATATGATTGCTATTCCATGTAATACAGCCCATACGTTTTATCATGATATTCAAGAGGGTTCACCCATTCCAGTATTGCATATGATTCGTGAAACAGCGAAGCGTGCTGCGGATTTAGGTGCAAAACGTGTTGGTATTTTAGCAACGACAGGTACCTTAACATCTCGTATGTACCAAGAAGCCTTAGAGGAATATGGCATTACACCAGTAGTACCAGATAATGAAATGAGAGCCTATGTTATGACTATCATTTATGATTATGTCAAGGCTGGTAAGGATGTTACGCTGGAGGACTGGCAACCACTAGAAGATGCGATGCTGGCATTAAATTGTGATCGCATTGTGTTAGGCTGTACAGAGCTATCTATTGTTAATCGGGATTTGAAATTAAATGAAATATATATCGATTCGCTAATCGTATTAGCTGAATGTGCCATTTTGGCTTGCGGTTATGAGCTAGTCGATTAGTTGTTGAGTGAATTGAAAAGAATCTGCTTGCTTTTCACGGGTAAGCTACAAGTCTTTAAAGAGTTGTGGACATGCTACTTTTT
This sequence comes from Lysinibacillus sp., assembly GCF_032093475.1. Taxonomy (NCBI): domain Bacteria; kingdom Bacillati; phylum Bacillota; class Bacilli; order Caryophanales; family Bacillaceae; genus Lysinibacillus; species Lysinibacillus sp. Next base: position 9,837 of record NZ_DAMDAY010000014.1, read on the forward strand.
CCGTGTTAGGTTAGGCAGATTTTTTATGGAAGGAACCGCTGATTTTTGAAACGAATGGTCCATTGCTTCGTACATATAAAGTAGGAAACGGCGGAGTGTGTTAAACTAGTGTCAAGTAGATAGAAGGTGGGAAATAACATGTCAGTCATTAATTTATTAAAAGAAGAAATTCAAGCAAAATGGAACTTTGAAACACCTATGAAAATTCAAGATGAAATGATACCAGCTATGCTTGAAGGTAAAGACATTGTAGCGGAATCGCCAACGGGATCAGGTAAAACATTAGCGTATGTTTTACCACTATTGAATAAAGTAAATGGGGCAAAAAAACAAACACAGGGACTGATCGTAGCTCCTTCACAAGAACTTGCTATGCAGATTGTAGAAGTTATCCGCGAATGGACAGCTGGCACAGATATTACAGTTCAGCAGCTTATTGGTGGTGCCAATTCTGCTCGTCAAATTGAAAAGCTAAAGAAAAAACCAACGATTGTTGTTGGAACTCCTGGCCGTTTAAATGAATTAGCACGAGCAGGAAAATTAAAACTAAAAGAAATAGAAACGATTATTTTGGATGAGTGTGATCAACTGCTTAGTCGCGAATACCGTGTAGTTATCAAATCCTTTATCGAAGGTTCTGCCTATGGCCGACAAGTCGTTGTTGTTTCAGCTACGATTACAGAGGAAATTGAATTAGTAGCAAGTCGTATGATGTTCGAACCAGTTCGTTTTAAAATTAAGCCAGAGGATATGTTAAAGGTCGGCAAAGTTATCCACTCATTTGTGAAGGTAGAAGAACGTGATAAAACTGATTTTCTACGAAGACTATCACATACTGAAGGGTTAAGAGCACTTGCTTTCGTCAATAATATCGATCAATTATTAATGAAGGAAACGAAATTACAATATCGCTCTGCGCCAATCGTAACACTTCACTCCGACATGAAAAAGGAAGAACGTAAAAAGGCATTAGATGCATTCCGTAAAGGGGATGCACGTATTTTAATCGCAACAGATATCGCCGCTCGTGGTTTAGATATTGCAGGTTTAACACATGTTATTCATGTTGATGTACCAAGAACAATTGAACAGTACTTACATCGCTCAGGGCGTACTGGTCGTGCAGGAGCAGACGGAGAAGTATTGACGTTATTATCTTATCGTGATGAGAAGACCTATAAAAAATGGACAAGAGAAATTCCAGGCAAGCCTGTGCAAAAAATATGGCATGATGGCAAGCTGATTGAAGGTAATTCTAAAACAATTGGACAAAAGCGAGGGAATTAACATGACATTTGATGAAAAATTACAGGCATATGCAGAGCTTGCGGTAAAAGTGGGTGTCAATATTCAACCAGGTCAATATTTGTTAGTGAATACATCAGTAGAAGCTTTAGATTTTGCTCGTTTAGTTGTAAAAGAGGCTTATAAGGCTGGCGCAGGGCGTGTCCATGTAAACTTTTCGGATGATGAAATGGATCGTGCGTATTTTGAACACGCTTCTGATGAGGAGTTTAATCGTTTCCCTGAATGGGTCGTAAAAATGCGTGATGAACTAATTGAGCGTAAAGGTGCTTTACTATGGATTGATGCTGCTGATCCTGATAAATTGACAGGAATACCTGCAGACAGATTAGCAACACACCAAAAAGTGTCAGGAGCAGCATTGAAAAATTATCGTAATGCAGTCATGAAGGATTTAATTGCTTGGTCTATCGTCGCGGTTCCTTCACCAAAATGGGCAGCGAAGGTATTTCCTCAATTAACGGAAATGGAGCAAGTTCCAGCATTGTGGGAAGCTATCTTTAAAACGGTTCATATTGGGGAAGGGAATGCAGTGGATAATTGGCGAGAGCATGTAGCTAATTTAGAATCACGTGCACAATTGCTAAATAATAAAAAATATGCAAAGCTTCACTATACAGCACCAGGAACAGATTTAACAATTGCCTTAGCGCCACAGCATAAATGGCTAACAGGTGGCAGTCAAACACCAGACGGTAATATTTTTATTGCCAATATGCCGACAGAAGAAGTTTATACACTTCCGATGAAACAAGGTGTAAATGGGTACGTAAGTAATACCAAGCCTTTAGTTTATCAAGGCAATATCATTGATGGCTTTAAATTAACCTTTAAAGAGGGCAAAATTATTAAAGCAGAAGCTGAAGTGGGTCATGATTTACTGCAAGAGCTGATACAAGTAGATGAAGGCTCTAGCTATTTAGGTGAAGTAGCACTTGTCCCTCATGAATCACCAATTTCAGCGTCGGAGATTTTATATTTCAATACGTTATTCGATGAAAATGCTTCAAACCATTTAGCTATCGGTGAAGCCTATCCGACATGCTTAGAAGGTGGAAGAGATTTAGAAAATGGTCAACTTGAGGCACTAGGTGCAAATATTTCTGTGACACATGAGGACTTTATGATTGGTAGTGGAGAAATGGATATTGATGGTATTTTATCGGATGGTACAGTAGAGCCAATTTTCCGCAAGGGTAGCTGGGCCTTTTAATCACTAGTCAAAGTGCAAAGGAGGAGAGTAGATGAAGCGATTATGGAGCTTCATCGGTGTGACGATATTAGCAATGACATGTTGGGCCTCATCTGCTTATGCTCAAACAGAAAGCTATATAGCTATTGGAGATTCCTTAGCTGCTGGTCAAACACCTTATCAAGAAATTGATGCAGGATATAGTGATTTAATAGCCATGAAGTTAAGTTCACTGGGTCAATTATCATTTTATACAAAAGAACTTGCCTTTCCAGGCTTTACAACGGCCGATGTGCTAGAACGAATCCAATCTGAGGAATCCAAACACTTACTAGAAAATGCGACCCTTATTACAGTGTCAGCAGGGGCCAATGATTTATTACGCCTTGTTAAAGTGAACCCAACTGCTGGCACATTAGCATTTTCACAGCTTCAAACAGATTCCACTTTAAACTTGGCTAGAAAAAATATGATAACCATTTTAGATGAGTTAAATGAACTTGCGCCGAAAGCAAAGATTTTTGTAATGGGCTATTATTTTGCCTATCCATATGTTCATCCTACACAAAAAAAGGGAACGAACGAACAGCTAGTTAAATTAAATACGATTTTACAACAACAGGCAGAGGATGCAGGAGCGGTTTATGTAGATGTTTATGATCGCTTTGGATTGGATGCCATAAACTACTTACCAAATAGTGCAGATGTTCATCCAAACTTTGAAGGCTACCGTCAAATGGCTAATGCATTTTTACAGTCTTATAGTGGTAGTAATGCTTTGACGATCTCTTCATCCGAATTACCCAAGCCCAATCCTCTATCGTTTGAGGAAATTATAAAGCAACAATTATCAGCGAAATCCAAGGAACGGGAAACGACACAACGGCAGTCTACCCGTACAGCTTATGCTATTCAAGGATTTCCTGGCTATAAAGCTTTTATAGAAAACATTTAAATAATCGTTATTAAAGGGCATCTATTTAGATGCTTTTTTATATGAAATCCAATATTGGATAGAACTACTATACTGCTGAATACCACTAGATAGGCAGTAGTCATGCTAAAATATAAAGAAGATTAGGAGGGACTAGAATGAAGATATTTCATACAGCAGATTGGCATTTAGGGAAGCTTGTTCAAGGTGTTTATATGACAGAAGATCAACAATATATTCTGCAACAATTTATACAAGCGATAGATGATGAAAAACCAGATGTAATTGTCATCGCAGGTGATCTATATGACCGTTCAATGCCCCCTATTGAGGCAGTCAATTTACTAAATGATGTATTAGCGAAAATAGTATTAGAGAAGCAGATTCCTGTTTTAGCAGTGGCGGGAAATCATGATAGTGCGGGTCGTTTAAATTTTGGGAGTCGATTGATGAGTGATAGTGGTTTATATATCAAGGGGCAATTTACGAAAGATCATGTCCCTATTATTTTGAATGATCAATATGGAGAGGTACATTTTCATCTTGTACCTTATGCTGAGCCCGCCTCAATTCGTCATATTTTTGAAGATGAAACGATTCGTTCTCATCAAGACGCTATGCAGAGAATTATAGATCATATTACTCAGGATATGGATGCGAGTAAGCGTCATATTTTTGTGGGACATGCTTTCGTCACAAAGTATGGTGAGGAAGAAGCCAATACCAGTGATTCAGAGCGTCCGCTTTCTATCGGGGGCTCAGATTGTGTGAATGCAGCTTTATTTAAACCTTTCCACTATACCGCTCTTGGACACTTACATAAGGCACATTTTGTCTTAAATGAAACGATCCGCTATGCAGGCTCTCCGTTAAAATATTCATTATCAGAGCACTTACATGAAAAAGGCTTTTTAATCATTGAATTAGATGAACACGGTAAAAGCATAGTAACCAAAAGAAAGCTCGTACCAAGAAGAAATTTACGAGTAGTAGAAGGTCAATTGGAGGATCTGTTAAAGCTACCACCGAGTGATGATTATGTCTTTGTCAGATTGACGGATACGACAACCGTCTCTTCACCGATGGAACGCATTCGTAGTGTTTTTCCCCATGCGATGCATGTAGAACGTAAGATACTACGACAAGAGTCACCACGTGAGTTACAAGTTGTAGAAACAGAAAAGCTAGAGGATATAGACTTGTTCCGTTCTTTCTTTACGAATATTATCGGTATCCAGCCAGATGAAGATACGGAACGCCTTTTTACCGAGATGTTACAGGAATTATTAGATGAGGAGCGAGAGACAGTAAAATGAAGCCATTAAAGTTAACGATTACTGCATTTGGTCCGTATAAAGATACTGAGGTGATTGATTTCCAAGAGCTTGGAGAACATCGTTTGTTTGCCATTTCCGGAAAAACAGGCGCTGGGAAAACAACCATTTTCGACGCTATTTGTTATGCGCTTTACGGATCAGGTAGTGGTGAGGATCGCCAGGATACGGCTTTACTGAGAAGCGGCTTTGCTCATGATGATGTCTATACAGCTGTAGAGCTCCTATTTGAAATGCATGGCAGAGTTTATCAAATAGTAAGACAGCCAGGTCATATTAAAGAAAAAAATAAAACGATCACAGGTAAGAAAATAGAATTAGCTGAAGTAAGAGAGGGAAAGCTCGATTATAGCATCGTAGAGAAACAACAAACGCTTGAAGTCGATAAAAAATTGCTGGAAATCATAGGCCTCACAAAAGATCAATTTAGCCAAATTGTAATGTTACCTCAAGGTGAATTTCGCAAGTTATTGACCTCTGACTCTACAAATAAGGAAGTTATTTTACGAAAAATCTTTAAAACAGATCGTTTTGGCGTCATGACAAAAAAACTGGATGCCAAACGGAAAGAGGCGGAGAAGGATTTTGAACGTGCCAAGCAATTAAAGGAACATCTATTAGGTCAAATTGTTGGTGCCTTACCGCAACGTTCATCCTCTTTATTCACCTTGATTGCTGACAATACGGAAAATTTACATCAACTGACACAGGCACTTGAAGAGGAGTTTAGCTACTATAAGAAATGTATAGAGGAAGAACAGCAGCAATATGATGAAGCTTATAGTCTTCATCAAAAGGAGCAGGAATATTATCGACTAGCAAAAACAATAAATGAGCAGTTCGAAGAGCAAGCTAGTCGGCAGCAGAGACTGCAACTATTGTTAAAAGAACAGGATAGATACCGAGCAAAGGAGCAGGAGATTGTTTTAGCAGAACAAGCGGAGCGACTTGTGCCACTTGAACAACAATGTATTGATTTACGTGCTGAACTGAACTTAAAAGAACAAACATTTCAACAGGCTCAATTTAAACTTCAACAAACAAAAGAGCAGCTACAACGGGCACAAGAAAAGTATCAGATTGAAGAGGCGAAAGAGCCTGAACGTCAACAGATGTTGCAGCAGGAATTGCAATTACAGACTTTATTGCCTAAATTTGAAGCCTATGAAAACAATGTGCAGCAGCTGCAAATAGCAGAACAATATGTCGAAACAGCAAAACAGGCAGTAGCTGATAATCTTATGTTATTGGAGAAAGAACAAGGGCAGTTACAGCAATTTTCTCAAACGATGGAACAATATGAAAAACAGGTTGAGCCATATGAAAGCTACTTAGAGCAGTTACCGAAACTTCGTGAGCAGGTAGCATTAATAAAACAAGTAGACAAATACAAAGGGGCTGTAGAGTTAGCTAAGCAGGACGTAGCCACTTCTGACATTCACTATCAGGAGAGTAAAAAGGCTCTACAATTATTAGAGCAGCGTTGGTTGACAAGTCAGGCTAGTATTCTGGCTGAACAGTTGAAGGACGGGGAACCTTGCCCTGTATGTGGCAGTTTGACACACCAGCAAACACATAATGAGCAACAGGAAATGATAGAGCTCTCTGAAGTCGAAGTGTTAAGGGCTAAGGCTTCTTTAGATGAGCGTAAGTACCTAGAAAAAGAAGCGCTCTTGTCATCTGCGCAACAGCTTTATCAAGAAACCTGTCAGCAACTAGAAGAGCAGCACATTACACAGCAAGACCATGCACAGCTCATCTCTACATTAAACAACATAGAGCAAGAGATTGCGACATTAAAAATTGTTCATCATCAATTAGCAGATATGCGATTAAAACTTAAGCAGCAACGTGAGAGAATAGAGCAGCTACGAACTAAACAGATGAACTTAGAGCAATATTTAGCTGAGCAGTTGAAAGAAATGACAAGACTGCAAGCAGTTCTTGAAGAACAGCTTAAACATATGCCAAACCATTTACCAACCTTGCAGCAATTACAGCAACAGCTTACAGATATCAGTAAACAAAAAATGGATTTGCAAAAAAGATGGCAAGAGAGTCAAGACGAATTGCATAGCGCGAAGGAAGCAACAAGTAATGCAAAATTGACGATGGAAATAGCCAAACAAACTTTTGAAGAATTACAACTCAAAATGAATGAAAAACGTCAGCAATTCTCAGCAAGCATGCAGGAGATAGGCTTTGACAGCTACGAGGAATATACAGCTGCCAAACGGAGTTTATTGCAAATAGAGACCCTTCGAAAAGCTTGTAGTGACTATGCTTTACAGGTACACACATTGCAAATCCAAATTACTGAAGGGGCTATGTATCTTCAAGGAAAAGAGCAACAAGATTTAGTGTCCATGGAAGCCAAAGTAGAACAACTTCGTATATCTTATGAGGAAGCATTTAAACGTTTACAACAGTTGAGAGGTTTTGCTCAAGCTTGCCAAGGTTTTATTGAAAGAGTAGAAGAAATAGCGAGGGAGCTTCATTTACTTGAGCAAGAAGCGGGAAGAGTAAAGGAGCTCTATGGATTATTAAACGGCCAAAATTCGAAAAAGCTATCTTTTGAGCGCTATATTCAAATTAATTACTTAGACCAAATTACTGAAGCTGCCAATATTCGCCTTTATCATTTATCAAATGGTCAATTTGAGCTCAGACGTTCAGATAGATTGGAAAAGCATGCGAAACAAAGCGGACTAGGTCTTGATGTCTACGATGCCTATACCGATCAACTACGAGATGTCAAAACATTATCGGGAGGCGAAAAATTTAATGCCTCATTAAGCCTTGCCTTAGGAATGGCAGATGTAATTCAAAGCTTCCAAGGTAATATTCATATTGAAACGATGTTTATTGATGAGGGCTTTGGTTCGCTTGATGAGGAATCATTAAATAAAGCAATCGATACATTAATTGATTTACAGGATTCTGGTCGCATGATTGGCGTAATCTCTCATGTGCCTGAATTAAAATCTGCAATGCCAGCGGTTTTACATGTAGAAAAGACATTAAATGGCCATAGTCAGACATACTTTGAAGTGAAATAAGTGAAAGGCGTATTTCCGAAATAGGGAATACGCCTTTGTTTTATTTTTTTCGAGAAGTGGCTGTAGGAGTTGTTCCTTTTTTTGCAGCCATTACTTTTTTGACGATAGGAATAACAATAGGTGCCAATTTTACAGCAGTTTTCACAACGTTTGATACTTTCATTAAAAAACAGCTCCTTTTACAATTATTACTACCTGTTTCGCTTAAAATTGAAACATTAACGTATTACTCGAACAGCCTGAATAATATTCCATATGACAATACCAAGTGAGACAATGGCATAAACGGCAAATGAAACTAACCAAACAACCATCACAGTATTATTACTTGACGTTGGATCTAATCTTAATGTAGAAAAAACAAAGACAATAAAAAATAGGATGCCAAAAACAAAAGGAATTAAATGAGAGACAAGTGCACGAATTGAATGTCTTTTTACATCACTATCTTTCGTTACAAAGTAAACAATTAATGGGACGATAAAAGGGGCGAAGAAAATACTAAGATAACTAAAGGCAGATAAAATTTTTTGGTTCTCCATAGTTGTACCTCCTTTTTTAATATTTACGCATGAAAAACGGCAAAGTTTCAAAAAAATAATGTATGGAAGAGGTTGTAATCATCCAATCCTTTGCGTACAATGGGATTGTTCAAATAAATTCAGATGTAACGACCACAAGGGGAGCTGATGATGTCAGCTGAGACTGGGCACGTAATGCCTTGACTCTTTGAACCTGTAAGTTAACACTTGCGTAGGGATGTGGATAGAAACCGACACTTGTACGATGTCAGGCTCTGTCCTGGCATCGTTTTTTCATTCTTTAGGAATAAAAAAGATGTCTGCATTTCTATTCCTGCTCTTGTATCCTACATCGGAACAAAGGAGAGAATATGTATGGACAAAAAAAGACTATTAATGCTTGTGGAGATTGCGATATTTGCAGCGATTGGCCTTGTGCTCGATCAAGTATCCTTTAAAGTATGGGCACAAGGTGGCTCTGTTAGTCTTGTCATGGTGCCTATTATGTTAATTGCATTTCGTTGGGGCTTAGTTGCTGGGCTAACAACGGGATTACTTGTGGGTGTTATGCAAACCATGTTTGGTGCTTATATTGTGCACTGGCTTCAAGGATTATTGGATTATGGTGTTGCCTTTACAGTTGTAGGATTAGCAGCTGTTGTACGTGGACCTGTGTTGGATGCTGCAAAAAATATGAACAAAACGAAAATGGCACTTTACATTATCATAGGTACTGTTTTTGCAGGCTTTTTACGATACACAGCACATACAATTGCTGGAGCTGTATTTTTTGCAGAGTATGCGGGTGATCAAAATGCATGGATCTATTCTATCATTTATAATGGTACATATATGTTGCCAGCAACCATTTTAACGGCAATTGTAGGGGTGCTTTTATTCACAGCCGCTCCACAATTAATGCAAAGAAAAGCATAATAAAAGTTTCCTCAAATGATTTATTGTAAAAGGGTATAAAAGCTTTTCGTTCTATACTACTTGATGATATTCGCTTTCGCACAGAATCATTAGCAAAATTATCAACTTTTTTCAACAACAAGCAAGTCCCTTCACTCATGTGAAGGGACTTTTGGTCATGAATAGCTCTTTTAGCACTTTGCATTGTAGGAAAGCATACAATATTTAAAGCGTTTATCGTTATACGCATAAAAAGTTATGTTATATTAAAGAATAGATATTAGATGAAAGGGACGTTATAAATGATTGTAAAAACGCAAGAAGAGATTGAAGCTTTTAAAAAAATTGGACGCATTTGTGCCGAAATTCGTGAAGCCATGAAAGCAGCAACAAAACCAGGTGTTACAACACTTGAGCTAGATGAAATTGCTGGCCGCATGTTTGCAGAGGCTGGTGCTATTTCTGGACCTAAGGGGGAATATGATTTCCCAGGATATACATGTATTAGTGTCAATGAAGAAGTGGCACATGGTATTCCAGGAAAACGTGTTATTCAAGAAGGGGATATTGTGAATATCGATGTTTCTGGGTCTTTAAATGGATACTTTGCAGATACTGGCATTTCATTTGTTGTTGGTGAGGGTTATGAGGACAAAGAAAAACTATGCCGAGTTGCTAAAAGTGCTTTTGATCGAGCAATGACAAAGGTTAAAGCTGGGTCTAAATTAAATCAAATAGGTAAAGCGGTTGAACGAGAGGCGAATGCTAATGGTTTAACTGTTATTATGAATTTAACAGGACATGGCTTAGGTCAATCTTTACATGATGAGCCTAATCATATTTTAAATTATTATGATGCGTGGGATTCTACGATTATGAAAGAAGGAATGGTGCTTGCTGTTGAGCCATTTATCTCAGCAAAAGCAGAGCATATTGTAGAAGCTGGTGATGGTTGGACATTTGTTACACCTGATAAATCGCTTGTAGCTCAAATTGAACATTCAGTTATTGTCACTAAAGATAAACCAATTATTTTAACTTCCTTAGATGAAGAATAGGATATAATTTAAAATCCTGCTAACCAATTTATTTTTGGTGGGCAGGATTTTTTTTAATAAATAAAATACCAACAAAGAGAACACCACATAAAAATAAGGCGGCAGTTGTTACAAGAAGCTCATCAAAACCATTATGTAAAGCGATTCCTAAATAAGCCCAAATAAAAACACTCGGATACATGGTATCAAAGTGATGAAAGCGGATATGTAGTGCAATAGCTCCACCAAGTGTCAGTAAAATTACTGCCCAAAGAGGAGTGCTAAGACCAAAGCCGTTCCAACCATAAGCCGTTAACGTAAAGCTACTATTCGTAATCAAGATAAATGTCATCCATGCAAAATAAATGGAGAAAGGAATACGACCTGACAACGCTTTGTCGTGAAGAGAGTACGTATTATACAACATAAATAAGTACAAGACCAAAAGCAAGGTGATGCCAAGAGAAACAATAAATAACTCATGATGCCATACATATATCGTTAAGGCTTGCAAAATATTTATGCAACTAAAGAGAGCAGACTGTTTCATAGATGTCTTTTTAATGTTCACCAATAACCAATAGCCAATTAATAAATAAATGACAATCCATATTGCATGACTAATATCAACTGGTGCAAATACTACAGAAAACCGATTAGAAATTTCTAGAGAAGATTGACCGTTTATTTTCATGAAAAAGGATAAAAAGGTTAGGATGAATGAGACAAGATAAGAGATTGTCATCAAGATAAACCGAGGCATGATTTCCTCTCCCTTCGTGTTTAGATTGTATAGGGAAAAGACAAATAAGTATAGTACTGTCACTTTTTTTATTATAACGGAAATTTCCAACAATGTATCGTGTTGTTTTGCTAATAATCACTACAATTTACCATCTCAATAGGCATCTATATTTTTCTTTAGTACAATGGGATTATCTACATAAAAGGAGTGAAGTTTCATTGGCACAAAATTTAAAAAATCTAGACTTATCGATTGAACTAGATAAAAAAATGTATAAAAAGAAATTAAAAGTACTCCAATATGAAATGTTAAATGCCCAACAGTTTTTATTAAAAAACAAAATTGGTTTAATTTTGGTATTTGAAGGAATGGATGCCGCTGGTAAAGGTGGCGCTATTAAACGACTAATTGAACGTGTCGATCCACGAGGTTATGTTGTACACCCTATTTCAGCTCCACAGCCTCATGAATTGCGCTATAACTATTTACAAAGATTCTGGAGAAAGTTACCGCAGCATGGGCAAATCGCTATTTTTGATCGTTCTTGGTATGGTCGTGTATTAGTAGAACGTATCGAAGGATTCGCATCGAAGGATGAATGGTCTCGTGCGTATGAAGAAATCAATAACTTCGAGAAAATTTTAACTGCAGGAGATTACATAATCATTAAATTTTGGCTTCATGTATCAGATGAAGAACAATTAAAACGCTTTAAAGAACGGGAACAAAACCCTTATAAGTCTTGGAAGCTAACAGACGAAGATTGGCGAAATCGTGAAAAAACACCACAGTATATTGAAGCGGCAAATGAAATGTTTGAAAAGACTGATAAAAAGGATGCTCCATGGATCTTAGTTGCTGGTGATGATAAAAAGCACGCCCGTGTACAGGTGCTGCAGGAAACCATTGCACATATTGAACGAGAGGCTCTAAAACGTGGTCTCCATTTAACAAATGTATTAGATAATGGCCAACTAGAGGATGCTGATTCGTCCAGTTTAGAAATTGGGGACGAGAAGTAAGAACCAAATCAAAATAATGAATTGTGCTGCTATGAAATAGGACATGAGTTGTTTTAGTTGTAGCAGCATCTTTTCTTACATACAATGAAATAAAGTAAATGTTCAACCTTTGAAATGTAGCGAATGAAAACCATTTTTAAGCTATGTTAAATTCAAAGTAGTGATGTTACCAGAATGATGAATGTACTGATATTTATTGGAAGGCTAGTGTGGAGAAATGGTGCTTAAAATTTGGAATCTATTAAGAAAAAAGGGTGGGAATGTGGTAACGATAAAGGGAGAAAAATGCTACATCCGCACATTCCAAGAAAAAGATGCACGAAGTTTAACGGGTCTCGTAAGCCGAAATAAATACTTTTGGTCTATTTACGAGCCACTACAAAGACCAGAATATTATACAATTGACGCTCAATACAAAAAAATTCAAGAAAGTCTCTATTTGATGGAGTCAAAGCGAGAATATACTTTTGGTATTTTTGAGCATGGTACAAACAATCTAATAGGACATATTGCACTTTATGCTGTAAAACGCTTACCATACTCAAGTGCATTTGTTGGCTATGCGATGGATGAAATTTATGTAGGGAAGGGAATCGTCACAGAGGCCGTAAATATGGTGGTACGATTCGCGTTCGATCAAATAGGCCTACATCGTGTAGAGGCATATGTTTCTACTCAAAATGCACCTTCTATGCGCGTATTAGAGAAAGCAGGGTTTCAACAGGAAGGGCTGTTAAGAAAGCTGTTGTATATAAATGGTCAATGGGTAGATCATTTTATATATGCACGTTTAGAGGATGAATAATTAGAGAGGTGCCTATCTTTCGTTATGGAGAAAGATAGGCACCTTATTAGTTGTAAATCAAAAGGTAATGACTATTGTTTATTACCATCTTCAATTAAATCTAGATGACCTGTATTTGGATCGATAATGAGGCCATGAACAGGTACATCTTTCACCATTAGCGGGTGATTACGAATTGTATCGACACTTTTTTTAACACTTGTCGCTACATCACCAAAACCACGTAAAAACTCTTTTAAGTCAAAACCGGAATATTCTAGCATATTAATTGTTTTTGGATCAATACCTCTTTTAATCATTTCACTTAACATTGCTTCGGGATCAACTGCACTCATACCACAGTCATAATGCCCAACGACATAAACTTCATCTGCTTGTAGGCCATAAACAGCAACCAATAAACTACGCATAACTGCGCCGAAAGGATGGCTAACTAAAGCGCCAGCACTTTTCACAATTTTAACATCGCCATTACGTAAATTCATTGCTTTCGGTAAAAGCTCTACCAGTCGAGTATCCATACAAGATAAAACAACAATACGTTTATCAGGATATTTTGTAGTGATGAATGGTTCATATTTTTTTTCTTCGACAAACACTTTGTTAAACTCTAAAATATCTTGTAACATTGTCATGAAAATTGCTCCCTTCCTTACAAAAAATATTTTAGAGCAAAATTTTAAATATGCAAACTATAAAGACTTTATTCAGATAATTTTTACAATAAAGGAGCAACTTCATACATTTTTAAATTGTAGGCTATAAAAAAACAGCTACTTTTATAGTAGCTGTTTTTTATACATTAGAATTTTTCGTTTGGCTTTGGATCTACAGTTACTGAAGACTTGCTATCTAAACCAACTTGTAGGTAGTGGATGAAGAATGCCATAGAAATTAATAAAACTACTGTAAAGCCAAGAACAGTTGTAATGAACATTATTAGAGCTCCTCTCTACTTAAATGATCTATTAATTACCCTAAAACAATTATACAATAGGTTCCTAGTAAAATCTAAGGATAATTTATGACAACCTTAACATAGTTAGCCTAGAATACTAGTAGTAGGAATGGATTATTTAGAATGCCCAATTTCCATCTCTGAATATAGGTTCTTTTTGACCATCGTTAGTAATTCCGTCTATATTCATTTTGTTCGAACCAATCATAAAATCAACATGAGTCAAGCTTTGGTTAAGTCCATGTGCACTTAATTCCTCAGTAGTCATTTCTTTACCACCCTCTATACAAAATGCATAAGCACTTCCGATGGCTAAATGATTGGAGGCATTTTCATCGAATAATGTATTGTAAAATAACAAATTAGATTGTGAGATAGGTGATGCATGTGGTACTAATGCTATTTCACCAAGGTAATGAGCTCCCTCATCCGTTTCAACTAGAGCAGCTAAAATGTCTTGCCCTTGCTCAGCCTTGATGTCAATGATACGACCATCTTTAAATGTTAATGTAAAATGATCGATAATATTGCCGCCATAGCTTAATGGCTTAGTGCTTGTTACATAGCCATTAACACCTGTTTTTAACGGTGCAGTAAAAATTTCTTCTGTAGGCATATTGGCCATAAATGCCTGGCCTTGTATGTTGATACTACTCCCACCTGTCCATATGTGATGTGCAGGTAGCTCAATCATGAGGTCAGTGCCTGGTGCAGTATAGTGAAGTGACTTATATTGCTTTGAGTTTAAATAGTCGGCTTTGCTATGTAATTCCTGATCATGAGCATGCCAAGCTTCAACAGACTGTTCAACGTCAATACGTGTCGCTGCAAAGATCGCTTCCCATAAGGCATCGGTTTGTTGATCTTCTGGTAAATTAGGGAAAACCTTTGCTGCCCAAGCCTTAGAAGGTGCAGCAATCACTGACCAGCTAAATTTATCTGCTTGTAGCCATTGATAATAGTTAGCCAATGCTTGACCAGATGCTTTTTGAAAGGCCATGATTCTTTCTCGTTCTATACCTTTTAATAAATCTGGGTTTTGTGAACTAATGCTTAAGAATGCAGCTCCATGATCCGCCAACCATTCTCGCTCTTGTACTTTCCAAGGAGGGAAGAAATCAAATGAGTCTTTTGGTGCTCCTTCATAGCGAGCGCGTACAAGTTCGTCATCTGATAAATCGACGAATACTTGCTTTGCACCATTTTTATAAGCAATTTTAGTAATTATTTGTGCTAATTTTAAGTTATCGGTCGAACAGCTTATATAAAGATATTGATCTTTTTGGATATTTACTCCTACTTTTACCGCCAATTCAGCATATTTTATTAATTTTGTGTCGAATGATAATAACAAATTCATATCCCCTTTCGAAATAAGACAGTTTAGTGTAATATTCTTAATTCAATATAATCAAAAATGGTCGAAATGTGAATAAAAAGCATTAATTTCATCGAAAAATAAGTGAAATACATTTATACTACATTTATATATTTAAATTATGGAAAAACAGCCGAAATTAACATTATTAGTAGATTTGGAGGTTCTAGGATGGATAAGTCATCAGTTATAGGGTTGATAATTGCGTTAATAGCGCTGTTAGTAGGGATGGTCATGAAGGGTGTAAGTTTATCTGCATTTTATAACCCAGCAGCCATTCTAATTATCATTTTTGGTACTATTTCCGCAGTAACAATTGCCTTTCCTATGAAGGAGTTAAAGCGTGTACCAAAGCTATTTAAAATTCTTTTTAAAGAAACTAAATTAGCAGATGATATAGAAATTATTAAAATGTTTTCACAATGGGCTGATTTAGCTCGTCGTGAAGGATTATTAGCGCTAGAAAGTAAAGCTTCGGAAATTGAAGACCCATTTTTAAAAAATGGTCTTACATTAGCAATTGATGGTCAAAATGCTGATTACATTCGTGACGTACTAACGGAAGAAGTAGAGGCAATGGAAGAGCGTCATGCTAGTGGTTCTGCTATCTTTACGCAAGCAGGTACATATGCACCTACTCTAGGGGTTCTTGGTGCAGTAGTAGGGTTAATTGCCGCATTGGCAGATATGAACGATATTGAAAAACTTGGACATGCTATTTCGGCAGCCTTCATGGCCACATTACTCGGTATCTTTACTGGTTATGTGTTATGGCACCCATTTGCAAACAAATTAAAGCGTAAGTCTGCTTTAGAAGTAAAACAAAAGAGAATGATGATTGAGGGTATCCTTTCAGTATTAGAAGGGGAGGCTCCACGTGTTATTGAACAGAAATTATCATCATACTTAACGATGGAAGAACGTCGTCAAATTTCTGGTGAAAGCGGGGCGGGTGGCCTTGGCAAAGAAAGCTAAGAAAAAAAAGCATGATGAGCATATTGATGAATCTTGGTTAGTACCATATGCAGATATCTTAACGCTGCTCTTAGCGGTGTTTATTATTTTATTTGCTTCAAGTTCAGTCGACCAAGAAAAGTTAGATAGAATGTCAGCAGTATTTAATCAAGTATTTGAAGGTGGAACAAGCTTTTTAGAGCAACCAGCACCAGTACCAACTCCAAATGCGGACAGCGACCAAACACCACAGCAAAATTCAGCCTATTTAAAAGATCAGCAAGAGCTAGCAGCTATTAAAGATAGTGTGGATAACTTTATTGCCGTCAATGAAATGGAAGAACAATTTGCAACAGAGATGACGGATGAAGGGTTACTTGTGACAATTCGAGATAGTATTTTATTTGATCCTGGTCAAGCAACGATTAAACCAGAATATATTCCAATTGCCAAAGAGCTTGCAGATGTACTAGTGTCTAATCCGCCACGTAACATTGTCATTACGGGTCATACGGATAATGTGCCAGCTGGACCTAATTTCTCATCAAATTTAGAGTTGTCCTTAATGCGTGCATCCAATTTTTACATGGTATTATTGGATAGTAATTCACAATTAAAATCGGAGAACTTTAGTGCGAAGGGTTATGGTGAAAACCGAGCTATTGCACCGAATGATACAGCAGAGGGTCGTGCACAGAATCGTCGTGTTGAGGTGCTCATCCAGCCATTAGTGACTGAGGATGGTTCGGAAGCTAAAAATACACAATAAAAAAAGGCTATTAGCAACAGACAAAATGTCTCTTGCTAATGGCCTTTTTATTGACTTATTTACGTAAAGATCCTAATTCAGCGACAATTGCTTGCATTTCACTTGGGCTAAATGTTTCTCTTTTCATAACCATTTCATATAAATACACTAAATCTTCATAATTTGCTTCATCGAAGTGTTCCGATTTCATCGCATCGACATTCACCATGCGAAGCTTGTCTTTCATTTGATCAACCATATAAACAACGTTTTCTTTAGATGGAACTGATAAATCCATTTTTTACCCTACCTTTCGTTCTCCTCGCACATATCATTTCATTGAATAAAAAAAATGTCAACTCCGTATTTGGGCATTGCTTTAAAAATAGACTGTTATTGGGTAGAATAAGGGCAGTAGACTGTTTATTTATGAAATAATAGGGAATATGCAATTACACAAGCAGGGGGTTTTAATATGGGTCAAAGTAAATTATTAGCATCTATCGTGGCAGGAGCAGCAGTTGGT
Organism: Lysinibacillus sp.; assembly: GCF_032093475.1. Lineage (NCBI taxonomy): Bacteria > Bacillati > Bacillota > Bacilli > Caryophanales > Bacillaceae > Lysinibacillus > Lysinibacillus sp. The sequence goes on from NZ_DAMDAY010000014.1 coordinate 27,270, forward strand.
GCTGCATTAAGTATGCTAGATCGTACAACTCGGGAAAAAACAATTGCCACAACTAAAAAAATGAAGGAAGCCATTTCTTATTATGCAACCAATCGAGAAGAATTACAGGATTTAGTTGAGGAAAAAGTATTAGCTGCGAAGGTACTTTGTGAAAGTGTGTCAGAAAATGTCAACACAATTGCAGAAAAGGTTGATGAATTTAAAGATTTACCTTCTACAATACAGGGAATGATTGAAGACACCAAATCAGCCTTTACTGTACCTCGTAAGGAATAAAGGTAGTTTTAGGAGGAATTGTATGGAGAAGAAAAAAGCAACTATGCATAATGCTTTTGGGGTTGTGAAATCGTTCGTCTCTCCTGAAGAGGAAGTGAGTGTGATGACATCCAAAGGCTTTGTCCAAGATTTAATAGGTCGGCTAAAGCGAGTTGAAATATCTGCGCTTGCTGCACAATTGGCTTATTTCTTTTTATTATCGTTCTTCCCCTTACTTATTTTCTTAGTGACGTTATTACCTTATTTAAACTTAAAAACGACACAGGTTTATTCATTTTTAGTGAATGTATTACCAGATGAAGTGTATAAACTGATTGAAAATACGCTGAATGAGATTTTAACAAATAGAAATAGTAGCTTATTGTCGATCGGGGTACTAGGTACAATTTGGTCTGCATCTAAAGGCATTAATGCACTGATTCGTGCATTAAATAAAGCTTATGATACAGAGGGTAGAGTAGGTATACTAGATAGAGGCTTGTCATTAGTTTTTACAGTCGCTCTCGTTTTTGTTATTGCGATTGCTCTCTTATTGCCTGTATTTGGTCAGCAAATTGGCCATTTCCTATTCTCAATCATTGGAATAGAGGAGCAGTTTGAATCCATTTGGCATAGATTAAGATGGTCCATTCCACCAATACTTATTTTTATCGTTTTAATGGGGATCTACTGGATTGTACCTAATACAAGTCCTCGCTTGAAAATAATGGGCGTTTGGCCAGGAGCGATGTTTGCTACATTCGCTTGGTTAGCAGTCACATATGGTTTCTCTTTTTATATTAATAATTTTGCTAATTATTCTGCTACATATGGTAGTATTGGTGGCGTCATTATTTTAATGCTCTGGCTATATTTTACGGGGATTATCCTTATCTTTGGTGGGATATTAAATGCTACAATGCAGAAAAGGGCACTTCAAAAGGAAATGCTAAAATAAGAAAAAACAGCCTCGCTTCTTGGTACAAGATGAGCGGGGCTGTTTTATGTTAGCCTAGACATTTTTATTAAGCATGCGTAAACCGTTTAATATTACTAGAATTGTACTACCCTCATGGCCAATTACACCTAAAGGTAAGTCGACTACTTGTAAGAAGTTTGAGGCGATTAATAGGACAATAACTCCAATTGAAAAGAATATATTTTGTTTTATTATTCGCTGCATTTTTCGTGATAGGCGAACAGCATAAGCGATTTTAGATAAGTCATTTTTCATTAGCACGACATCTGCTGTTTCTAGTGCAACGTCTGTGCCTTCACCCATAGCAATCCCTGTAGTTGCAGTAGCAAGCGCAGGAGCATCATTAATACCATCGCCGACCATACCAACAAATTGATGTTGGGTAAGTAATCGTTTCATTTCAGTTACCTTTGTTTCAGGCAGACATTCTGCAACATATTCCGTAACGCCAGCTTCTTGAGCAATCACTTTAGCCGTTTTTTCATTGTCGCCTGTTAGCATTACCACTTGGATACCAAGCTCTTTTAATAAAGTGACAGCTTTCTTAGCTTCGGAGCGTACAGTATCTTTTAATGCTGCTAATGCAACAATTCCATGTTCATCGCGAATGAAAATAACTGTTTTTCCTTCTGCTGCCAGCTTAGTCACTGCGCCGTTTGCAAAATCATTGGCAAGTTGCGCATCCACAAACTCTGGTTTTCCTACTTGATATTCCTTGTTTTGAATTGTTCCTTTCATACCCCAGCCTGGAATATCCTCTATTGTTGCTTGAGGCAAGGCATTAATGCCTTGAGCCTTAGCATACGAGGTAATGGCTTGGGCAAGTGGATGATTGGATTGAGATTCAATCCCTGCAAGAGTGGCTAAAGCCTTAGCACGATCTTCACCATCTCGGACAATGAAATCTGTAACTTCGGGTTTACCTTGTGTTAAAGTACCTGTTTTATCAACTGCTAATGCACGTAAAACACTGAGATGTTCTAAATGTAAACCACCTTTAAATAGGACACCATTTTTTGCACCATTAGAGATTGCTGCTAATGTAGCAGGCATGATGGATGCAACAAGTGCACATGGCGAGGCAACTACCAATAACACCATTGCTCGGTAAAATGTTGTTGTCCAGTCCCAGCCAAGTAAAAAGTGGGGAAGGAACATCATAATGGCAACAGCTAATAATACAAATTTTACATAAGTCCCTTCAAATTTCTCAATAAATTGCTGAGAGGGTGATTTTTCACTTTGTGCACTTTGAACAAGTTGTATAATTTTTTGGAATAGTGTTTCTGAATTAGCTTTTGTCATTTCCATCGTAATAGCACCATTTAAGTTAACTGTGCCTGCAAATACTTCATCACCTTCGTTTTTTAAAACAGGTAATGGCTCACCGCTAATCGCAGATTCATCAATGGAAGACTGCCCCTTGAAAATAACCCCATCTGCTGGAATGCGTTCCCCAGGTTTAATAAGTAAATGATCACCGATTTGTAACGTTGAGACTGACACCTTCATTGGCTCAAAACCGCCTCGCACTAACCAAGCTTCTTCTGGCTGTAAGTTCATAAGGGCTGATATTTCACGGTGACTTTTATTCATGGCATATGTTTCAAGAGCACCACTTACAGCAAAGATAAAAATAAGAATAGCTCCCTCTGTCCAATAGCCTATTGCTGCCGAACCAATGGCGGCTAATACCATTAGTAGTTCCACATTAAGTTTCCGATCTTCAATCGTTTCTTCAATACCTTCTTTGGCCTTTGCAAAACCACCTACACAAAACGCTATTAAATACAGTAGAACTGATGCAGTTGTTTGTCCGCTTGTATCTAAACGCCAAGCAAGTAAAATAAAAATGCCGGCCATAAGAGCAGCGATTAATTCAGTATGCTCCTTAACTTTCTCAATTAAATTTATATTTTCTCGATTAGAGTATTCCATTCATATCCCTCCTGATAATGAAAATCAATATCAAAACCTCTATAAATAAGTGTTTATTTAGTGGTTTTAATTGAAAATAGATTTCAATTACCATCTATTTTATTTAGAATTATTATAACAAAGGAATTTATAAAAATAAAGTAGGAAGTTTGAAGGAGTTTTATGTTGTTCATAAGGCGGTTAGGGGAGTCTGTTTCGAATAAAGAATAAGGCACAGTCTATTCACTAGGAATATTCTGTGCCTTACTAAATTGTGCAGTAAAATAGATCACTGCAACCTTTTATTTAATTAGAAGACTCTTTCAGCATGCAAAGCTAGTTTTTCTAATGATGATTTATCAACATCTGCATGTAATGAGTTACCGTGTGAGTCCATTGTTACAACTGCTGTAAAGTTTTCAACATTTAAGTGCCACATTGCTTCAGGAATACCAAACTCCATTAAATCAACACCGTCAACACCTTTAATGCAGTCTGCGTAGTATTGAGCTGCTCCACCGATAGCGTTCAAGTAAACACCACCATGTTCATTAAGAGCTTTTAATGTTTTTGGTCCCATACCACCTTTACCGATTACAGCACGGATACCAAATTTTTTCATGATATCACCTTGGTATGGTTCCTCACGAATAGATGTCGTTGGACCAGCAGCTTTTACTGTCCAATTACCTTCTTCGTCTTTTGCCATAACAGGTCCACAGTGATAAATAACTTGTCCGTTTAGGTCAACTGGTGCATCGTGGCTCATTAAATGGTGGTGGATAGCGTCACGACCAGTATACATACGACCAGAAATAGAAACGACATCACCAACTTTTAGTGAGCGAATTTGTTCTTCAGTAATTGGTGCAGTAAGCTCTACTACATTTGTTGTTGTATCTTCTGTTGTAGCAGCCACTTCATCTTCTTTGAAGGTAATTTTTTCGCCTTCTTGATAGTGCCATTTAATAATTTCGCCAGTTTGAGGATCAATGTCTACAGCCATGCGGCGGTATGCCCAGCAATTATATGCTACAGATACATAGAAAGAAGCAGGGATACGGTGCATTACGCCGATTTTACATCCTAATAATGTTGCCTCACCACCGAAGCCCATTGTACCGATACCGAATGTATTAGCTGTTTTAACTACATACTCTTCTAATTTTGCAAGATCTGGATTTGGATTTGTATCTTCTACATGACGGAATAATTGTTCTTTTGCTAAATCATAGCCTGAAGAACGATCTCCACCAATACCAACACCAATGAAACCAGCTGAACAGCCTTGCCCTTGAGCTTGGTATACTGAGTGTATAATACATTTACGAATACCGTCTAAGTCACGACCCGCACGACCAAGACCTTCTAGTTCACATGGTAGACTGTATTGTATGTTTTTATTTTCACAGCCGCCACCTTTTAAAATTAACTTAATTGTAATGTAGTCTTTTTCCCATTGTTCAAATTTCATAACTGGTAAACCATCACCAAGGTTATTACCACTGTTTGCACCAGTTAAGGAATCCACTGCGTTTGGACGTAATTTTGCATCTGCTGTCGTATCATTGATTGCTTTTTTGATTGCAGCTTTAATTTCTAATTGATTTACGCCAACAGGTGTATAAATTTTGAAAGTTGGAAGTCCTGTATCCTGACAAATTGGTGACACGTTATCTTCTGCCATAATAATATTAGTAGAGATTGTGTCTAAGCTCATTGCTGCACGAGTGCCAGCATTCTCAGCCTCTTTTGCTTTTTTAATAGCACGACGAACATCCTTAGGTAAATTCGTAGATGTTTCAGTAATTAAATCGTAAAGACTTTTCTCCAAAGTTTGTAGATTCATTGGTATTGCCCCCCATAGAAAAATTGATTATTTCCACGTTACATTATACTCTTTTCAACTAATGAAAAAAAGAGTCCTTATCTGAGAGTGTTAAATAAGAGCATATTTTAATAGTATTTTAGTTGAGAGTTGATTTTACAGAACGTTTGTTCTAATATGAAAGAGAATCCACAATTAAGGAGGAACTAGTATGTGTGCTAAAACGTTACTTGAGTTACCCGAGAAAATTGAACAATATAGACCGTTAATAGAGGAAACTATGAAACCTGTTGTATTAGTTGATACGGAAATCAGTACAACAACTTTGTTTCAAAGTAAGTTTGCAGGGGATCCTTATTTTCCATTGTCGATGGAGTACCCCAAAAACATCAATGGACAACCATTGAAACTATTAGCTCAAATTAATTTTGCAGAGGTACCTAACCATTTACCAAATTTCCCCGAGGAAGGAATATTGCAGTTTTATATTGATGGGTATGATGACGTTTTAGGAATGGATTTCGATAATGGACAACATCAAGAAGGTTTTCGGGTTATTTTCCATGAAACAATCACGTATGATGAATCGCAACTTGTCCAGGATTTTTCATTTGTCAATATTGAGGGTGAGGAAATGTATTTTCCTGTAGAGCGTGAAATGGCATTATCCTTTGAAAAAGGTTTGGAACCATTGTCGATTGATGATTTTAGAAGTAATGACAAGTATGGCAGCATCTTAACTTCTATAGAGGAGGATGAAATGTTAGAGGATGCATTCTATGATGCTTTAACGGGGGATGGTCATAAAATAGGTGGTTATCCGTTCTTTACACAAGAAGATCCAAGAGCATACGGAGATTATACTGACTCTACAATCTTGCTGTTACAAGTAGATAGTGTGGGGGATGATATTCTTTGGGGTGATTGTGGTGTTGGTAACTTCTTCATTACAGAGGAAGAATTAAAGAATAAAGATTTTAGCAAAGTATTATATAACTGGGACTGTCATTAAAAACAAGCGAAAATTAAAGCTTTACTAAAGTAAAAAGACTATAGGCAAACTTTTAAATGTTGAAGTTTGCCTATAGTCTTTAGGCGAGTATAAATAGTGCTTGTCTATTTACGATTCATTATTGTTCACGAGCATTAAATTGCTCCATTTTATCTTCTAAATCATCCATCATTTGAATTAAACGATCAATATCTTCTAATTCAGCTGTTTCAGGATCAAGGGCATCTAATACTTCTAAAAACATTTCAAGACGCTCTTTTAAATAAGTTACTTGCTGCTTTTTATCAGTGATTGGATTTGACATTCGTACACCTCATTTCATCCCCTTCATCGTAGCTGATTTTAGCTGAAATTTCAATGTTTAGGTAAACACCTAGGACTTAGCGATTAATTTTAAAAATGAATAGACGGAATATTTACAATATTGTTGATGTATGTTAAAGTTGTTTTAAGATAAAGTAAAGGAGCTGATTGAAAAAATAATTGCGACACTAACTCGAAAAGGAGGGAGTTTAAACAAGTACTCGGTAATAATCAAAAGCCGAAATTCGTGTTTATACAATTAAATGAGGATAAGTATTAGTTAGGCCTTAGCGTAAAATCACATGTGGTGAGCGCTAAGGCTTTTTGGTATGCTGTTCTTTGGAAGAATGACTTGATATTGGAGGGAAAAATGACGTACTTCTCAGATTACAGCAAAAAAAGATTTACCATTTTAGTATTAATTGTATCCATATCAGGCTTTTCACAAGGGATGCTACTACCGCTTATTTCGATCATATTTGAACGTGATGGGGTATCCTCTGCATTGAATGGCTTGAATGCAACAGGCTTATACATAGGAACATTATTAATTTCACCTTTTATTGAGCAGCCTTTACGGAAATGGGGTTACAAACCGATTATATTAGTTGGTGGAGCACTTGTTTTTGCGTCTTTACTTGCATTTCCCTTATGGAAGAGTGTGACCTTTTGGTTTGTACTTCGTTTACTAATCGGTGTAGGAGATCATGCTTTACACTATGCGACACAAACATGGATTACAAGTACAGCAGATCCTAAAAGTTTAGGGAAAGGCATGGCCATCTATGGTTTATCATTTAGTATAGGCTTTGCAGTTGGGCCACTCTTAGTCAAGCTGATAGAAATTACAGAAGCTTTACCGTTTATCGTCTCATCCATCATGTGCCTATTCGCATGGTCCTTTGTATTTTTCTTACAAAATGAAAAACCAGAGCGACTAACTGGTGACTTAAAAGCAAGAGGATGGCAACGTTATAAAATGGCCATTGTATTTGGTTGGATTGCCTTTTTAGGACCTTTCGTTTATGGGTTTCTGGAGTCTTCACTAAATGCGTTGTTTCCAGTTTATGCTTTACGCAAAGGTTTTGAAGTCGGTATGATTCCTATTATTTTATCTGTCTTTACATTTGGTGGTATTTTGACTCAAGTTCCACTAGGTGCACTAGGCGATAAAATCGGGAGAAGGAACATCTTGCTGATAGGGTCATTTGGGGGTGCTATCATTTTCGGAATTGCAAGCTTTTTAGAGCATTCCCAAATGGCTGTGGCTGTAGCGTTTTTCTTAACGGGTACGTTAGTTGGCTCGATGTTTTCTTTGGGGATTACATTTATGGCGGATTTAACACCAAAGGAGCTTTTACCTACAGGAAATTTACTGTGCGGTATTGCTCTAAGCATTGGTAGCTTAACAGGACCTTTTTTAGGTGGGGTTTATTTAGAATATGTAAAAAATTATAGCTTCCTTTTACTTGTGGCAATGCTATTGCTTGCAGTTGCAATCGTTTTACTAATTTTTGGACGTCAGAAGCATAAACAACCATCGATGGCAAAATAAAAAGAGCGGGGCTCATCTTCCCGCTCAAAACAAAAAAACGCCCAGCAAATCCGTGCTGTTATGGCGTTTTTTGCGTAACAAGGATGTTCCGTCCAAGTTACATAGGTTTGGCACCTAGAAAGATATTATACAGACATGTTCTTTTGAAATCAATAAAAAATTAAAGGTATATTTTGGACATTGTTAATATTACCATTTATAATAAAAAAATACACTTGCTTAGACAGGGAGATTTTATCATGACTGAAATGAAAAAATTATCTATTCATCGTGCGTTAACAGAATTAAAAATGTTGAATATAAGAATTGAAGCAGCAACAAATGAGGTTAGCTCGGTATTAGCTAATCGAAAAAGTAATAGTAAGATTAATGGTATAGAAATTGGTGAGTATGAAAAACAAATGCAAGCTTCGTATGATAAAGTGATTGGCTTAATTCACTATCGAAATAAAATAAAAGCACTCGTTGTTCAATCTAATGCCCAAACTAAGGTGAAAGTTGGCAAGGAAGAAATGACAGTTGCAGAGGCAATTGAACGAAAGCAATCTATTCAATTTGAAAAGAATTTGCTCGAAGTTATGCAGCATCAATACCGTTCAGCAATTCATACAGTTGCCAAAGAAAATGATGCATTACCAGCCAAGTTGGAAACTTATTTAATTAACATATTAGGCAATAAAGACAAACAATCTCCAGAGGAAGTCAAATTACATACTGAAACATTTATGAAAAGAAATGAGTATGAATTAATCGATCCACTAAACGTCAAAAAACAAATAGAAACATTGAGTAATCGAATTGAAGAATTTGAATCTGAGGTTGATGCTGTTCTATCAGAGTCGAATGCCACAACATTTATTGAAGTACAAGCTTAACGAGATTTGCATGACCTAGCGAAAATGGAAAACGAAAAGTCGCTCGCGCTTGAAGGCATGTGTGCGAGTAAAAACCTTAAACATGCCTTACCCAATGGAAACTTTCAACTAAACTAAATTGAAAGCTTAAAGAGTAAAGATAAAAGTACAAAGCTTACGTCTTAAAGTTCTTTTGGTAAAAGTTCAAAATTCAACATTTAAAAATCTTTTAAATCCTGGGGAAATGGTTAAGGTATCGACTTTTCTAGACCGTCTATCATCCACCAGGCAGCTTGTGCTGTGCTAAATAAGAAAAGGACGTCTCAATTTTTTTGAGACGTCCTTTTTGCCATTTATTTATTTTTCAATACAAGCTTTGCCACGCATTCCACCTGAGCTGTCTGAGCGAACATGTCAACAGGCTGAATATACTCAACATGATAAAGGTTCGATAATTGTTGTAAGTCCTTAGCTAAAGTCGAAGGGTTACAAGAGGTATAAACAAAACGTTTAGGTTTAAGCTTAAGCACTGTTCGAATAAACTCAGGAGCAAGTCCTGTACGTGGTGGATCTACAGTAATAACATCTGGTGTAAACCCTTCTTTTCTCCATTTAGCTAGGACATTTTCTGCTGTACCAACTGCATATTTAGTATGCTTAAACCCATGATTACGTGCATTTTTACGTGCATCTTGAATGCTTTCAGGAATGACATCCATCCCACGGACTTCCTTCGCTTGATCTGCTAGCCAAAGTCCAATTGTTCCGACTCCACAATAAGCATCTACAACTGTTTCTTTACCAGTTAAAGCAGCAGCCTTTTTAATTTCATTATAGAGATGAACAGTTTGCGTTGGGTTTAGCTGGAAAAAGGCGCGTGCTGATAAATCAAAGGCCAATTCACCAAGCTCCTCGTGGATTGTTTCTTTACCATCAAGAACAATCGTTTCATCACCAAAGATTAAAGAAGTTTTCTCACGATTTATATTTTGTGCAATGGATACAATGCTAGGATCAATCTTTTTAATACGTGTTATAAGTTCAGTTAAATGAGGAATTTCTTTACGAGTAGTTACAAGTACTACTTGTGTCTCCCCAGTGCGTATACCAGTACGAACTACAATCGTACGAACTAAACCATCAAGCGTACGACCATCGTAAATAGTTATATTCAATTTTTGTAAAATCTTACGTGTTGCAACAGTAATTTTAGAAGTGACGGGGTGCTGAACAAGGCAATCATTTATATTCAATAGCTTGTTACTTCCTTCTGCAAATAAGCCAGCATATACGCGCTTGCCTTCTTTACGCACTTGGAACTGGCTTTTATTACGATAGTGCCAAGGATTATCCATACCAAGTGTTTTCCGTACCTCTACAGTTTCAGCTAATGGCTTTGCATAACGTTCTAATGCTTGAATAACAATATCACGCTTTTCCACTAGCTGTTTGTCATAAGTCATGTGCTGAAGCTGACAGCCACCACATTCGTTGTAAACTGGACAAGGTGCTTCCTGACGGTATTTTGAAGCTTTTCGGATTGATAATATTTCAGCTTC
>NZ_DAMDAY010000014.1:37541-46962 GCF_032093475.1 Lysinibacillus sp.
TCAGCAAAATTACGCTGTGTTTTTGTTACTTGAGCTGTAATTTCTTCTCCAGGAATTGCCCCTTTCACAAATACTACATTACGTTTGTAAAATCCTACACCCTCACCATTAATACCAAGTCTTTTTATTGTTAATGGGAATTTTTGTCCCACGGTCATCGTTGTTTGCTGCGTCAAACGTTCCACGTCCCTGCTTTATAATGTCATCTCCCCATTATAACGAAGGTACAGGGGATTGCAAAGCAACAGGGAAATCATCATATTCTAATACTAAATCGTCAAGTGATAAAAATGTATAGCCTTGTTTTTTTGCTTCTGCAATAAACATTGGTAAAGCTTCAGCATTGTCCTGTGCTACTGTGTGCATTAATATAACCGCTCCAGGATGCAATTGTTCCATTAGTGCATTATAAGCATAATCCGCACCACGACGTTCATCCTTCATCCAATCCTTAAATGCTACAGACCAGAAAATATGACGATAACCTTCTGCATTTCCCACCTCTAACACTTTTGCATTAAAAATACCTTCGGGTGGACGGGCATAAGTTGTGCGGTCAATTCCAGTTAATTCGCGTAGCTTTCCATCGAACTTTTTCCATTCTGCACGCATTCCATCTGGAGAGAGACGAGCCATATTGGGATGACCATAAGAGTGATTCCCGATTGTATGACCATCTTTTACCATGCGTTTCACTAAATCGCTGGCACTGTCTAAATAATGTCCTGTTAAAAAGAAGGTTGCAGGTACATTTTCCTTTTTCAATGTATCCAAAATACTTTCGGTAAAGCCGTTTTCATAGCCATTATCAAATGTTAAATAGGCAATTTTTTTATCCGGCTTTCCTTTGTAAATAGCTCCATATTTATCAAGTAACTGATCAAGCTGCGCTCCTGCCTCTGCCTGTTCTCCATTTTTAGCGCGCTTAAAGCCCCAATGGTGTTCATCAGAACCGGCAGCAAAATTTGGATTAAAGCTAATTCCTGCGGCAATAATAAAAGTAGCGATTACCGCACCTACAATATGTTGTTTCCACATAAAAAACGCATCCTTTCTTTTTCATTAGGATGCGTAAAAAAACTAGAAATTATCCACTATTTCCGAGCATTTAATATGTCTTCAAGTGCTTGTGTTAAATAAGGATATTGAAATGTAAAATGATGTTTTTCTAAAACTGTTGGGAGGACATGTTGACCCTCTAAAACAAGTTTACTTTGTTCACCGAGAGCTAAACGTATAGCAAAACCTGGCACAGGCATCCAATGACGTCTACCCATGACCTTTGCGAGTGTTTGTCCAAAATCTTTCATTCTCATAGCATTTGGGGCCGTTACATTAAATGGTCCATGGATACTTTCATTCATTATAGCGAAATAAATGGCACGTGCTACGTCATCGATATGTACCCATGACAGCCATTGTTCACCGGAGCCAATAGTTCCACCTACATGCATTTTATACGGTAATAGCATTGGTGGGAGTGCACCATTGTCTCGTCCTAAAATGACACCAAAACGTGCGAGAGCAACCCGAATCCCAAAACGCTCTGCTCGTTTTGCATGGCGTTCCCAATCATGGACGGTTGTTCCCAAAAAGTCAGTTGCATAAGCCGTAAAATCTTCATCATAGATTGCTTCTGTTGAAGTCGGATAAATACCTACCGCACTAGCATTAACAAATACTTTAGGTTTTTTCGTAAGTATTTCCATTATCCGTATTATTTCAAGTGTCGTAGTCATTCGGCTCCAATAGATAGCCTTTTTTTGTCTTTTCGTCCAGCGCCCATTATTTAAAGAAACACCTGCAAGATTAACAAAAACATCTACACCTTCAAATAACTCTACAGAAGGCTGGTGCGGCTGTAGCCATTGTACATAGTGAACGCCATTATCTATTTTTGATTGATGACGTGTTAAGACAAAAAGGTTATGACCATAGTCTTGCAATAGCTTTATAAGGGCTTTTCCAACAAAGCCAGTACCACCTGCAATAACGATTTTCATAACAACACCTCTTTTCGAATAAAAGCTTACTTGTAAGTTTACCATGTAACCGATTAGTGAACATCTGTAGCGTATGGTTTGAAAACGTATGTGTCAGAGGCGCAAAAAATCTTCGCTAATATATAGTACCCATGCAAGCAGAGATAACTACCTAATTAGAGAGGTGAATACCAGTGTACGTAGGCAAAATACTAATGCCAATTATCAAATCCTTTAAAAAGAAATGCTATAATAACTAGAGTGAGGTGTTTGCTATGCGTATGATTACAAAAATTGCACGTCAAAAAAACAATCCTGAGCGCTATAATATTTATTTAAATGAAGAATATGCTTTTCCGGTTGATGAAGCTATTCTCATTCAATTTGGTTTAACAAAGGGGAAAGTACTGGACGAATTTGAAATCCAGGAAATTGCCTATGAGGATGAAATACGTAAGGCATTTAATAAAGGATTAAATTTTTTATCTTATCAAATGCGAAGTGAGCATGAGGTTAAGAAAAAGCTCCTTGCATTAGAATTTGGAGAAGCAGTGGTGTTAGAGGCAATCCAGAAGTTAAAAACATATGGTTTTATCAATGATGAAAATTACTCAAAGGCATTGCTCGATACAAAAAAGGCTACTATGAAAAAAGGGCCAAGAGCGATTAGACAAGATCTTATCAAAAAAGGCATAGATAAAAACTTACAGGATGAGGTGCTTGCTACATATAGTTTCGAAGAACAATTAAACCTAGCTAGCCAGTTAGCCGATAAAATTGTTCGTTCAGAAAACAAAAAAACACCAACACAAGTAAAGGCAAAAATCCAAGACTATCTGTTAAGAAAAGGTTATGCATTTTCTATTGTTGAAGAGGTGCTTAACCAAATAGAGCTTGGACAAGATGAAGACAACTGGCAACAGCTCCTCGATGTTCAAGGCGAAAAAGTTTGGAAAAAGTACGTATCGAAGTATACTGGTTATGAGCTGAAAATGAAAATTAAACAGGCGCTCTATCAAAAGGGTTTTCCTATAGAGGTAATAGATCGTTTTATAGAAGAGAAGGAGAATGAAGAATGAACGAAAAAAATTATGCTGCTATGTCAGAGCATGAACTACGTGAGGAAATAGCTTTTCTAAAAGAAAAAGCTCGTAAGGCCGAGCAGCTAGGAATTATCAATGAGTTTGCTGTTTATGAACGCAAAGCCTTAATGGCAGCTGCTTATTTAGTAGATCTGGATACGATTGTACCAGGAGAAATGTATCGTATTGATGGTTCGGATAATGAATTTTTCGAAGTAGATTATCTAAAGGGACGCTTTGCTTGGGGACACCGTTTAGGTGGAAACAAGTATCAAGAAGCATTACCTGTATCTATACTATCCCCTGTAAAGGTGGGAAAGTAAGTGGAAGATAAAATTGAAAAATTGACAGCTGAGTTGCTGGCAAAAAATCCGCAAATGTCAGTGGGCCGAGCACGTGTTTGGGTTGAACTGTTATGGAGTGACTTTGAATCAACAGCTGCCAAAGCAGGATACGCTTATCGAGGCGCAGATTATACAGAAAATCTAGTACGCCAATTAATTACAAGCTATGGTAATAAACTCCATACCTTTGCAGGACGCAATCCAAAGTACTCTCATTTATTAGATGCTAGTGATGATATGATCCAATAAGAAAACCCTGACCACTATTGGTCAGGGTTTACTGCTTAATTACTTGCACCGATTTGTAGTTTTTTCTGTAACTTATCTTCTGTGAAAATCCAGCCCGTATAGGACGTCATGATTTCATTATTATCATTTAAATGTGCAACGGCCACGAAAGGATAACGATTATCGCTACGGTAACGCAGATCGATTAATCTTACTTCTGTTAAGCCGTTTTCAAGCTCTGAGATTTCCCATCGGTACATGGGGGAAAAGGACACAAATGCTGATAAGTTAGGGTCTTTCATTGCAGCATGGATAAGCGCGGTTTTTGGTAAAGGCTTAATTTCGAATTTATCGTAAATATTAACTGTCCTTCCATAAGCTCGCCCTACATAGTAATGTGTTTTAGATTTGGCTGCGATTCGCCAATGAAAGAAGCGCATAGTAGGTGCTACAATGACGTATTCTTCGTCCTGTAAGGTATGATGCACAGCTTTTTTTACAGCTTTTTGAACAGCAAATCGTAAAATATAATAAACTACAATGACGACATACATGATGCTAAATGTCCAAACAGGATTTGTACCAAATGCCCATAACACAATACCAAGACAATGTAAGGAAAAAATAATTGGATCAAATGTATTTATAACACCTAACGCTACCCACTTTCTAGAAAATGGTCGTATTGCTTGGGTACCATAGGCATTAAAAATATCAACAAAGACGTGAAGGGCTACAGCTAAAAATGTCCAAAGCCATAAATGAAACACATTTACGTCTTGCAAAATAAGCAATAAAACAACTGTAATTAAAATGGGCCAAATAGCTACAGCTGGTAGTGAATGTGTAATTCCACGGTGATGACGAATATAGATGGCGTTATTACGTAGTTTTAGCACAGTGTCGACATCTGGAGCCTGTGAGCCAATAATTGTACCTGCCATTACTGCAGTAAAAGTCATTGAATGGTTGGCTACTACAGGGTCGGCTAATGCAAGACCGCCAAGGGCTATACCCATAACGAAATGTGTACCTGAATCCAAAAATATCCACTCCTAGTATGCAATAAAATCGAGTACAATGTGCATACATCTTTATTTCAATAATAAAAGGTATATTGAAATTTCTAACATTCAGTCTTGGAATAAAGACAATTTTTGTCGATTATTCCCGAATGTACTTTTCCTAATTGTATACCCTTTTCATCATAAATTAAATCGTAAAAACATCGGAGGTCACTGTGAATTACCCATATGTAACAGAATTTCGACAATCTTTAGTCGAATGGTTTAACGCTGAGAAACGCGACTTACCGTGGAGACATACAACAGACCCTTATAAAATTTGGGTATCGGAAGTGATGCTACAGCAGACACGTGTCGACACAGTTATTCCTTATTACAATCGTTTTATGGAAAGTTTTCCAACATTAGATTTACTCGCGGAAGCACCACAAGACTATTTACTGAAACATTGGGAAGGTCTTGGTTATTATTCCCGTGTACGTAATTTACAAGCAGGTGCTCGTGAAGTTTTAGAAAATTACGGTGGCGTTGTGCCCGATAATCGTCACGAAATATCGAAATTAAAAGGTATTGGCCCCTATACTGCTGGAGCTATTTTAAGTATTGCCTATAATAAGCCTGAACATGCAGTTGACGGCAATGTTATGCGTGTTTTAAGTAGAGTGCTTGATATACATGATGATATAGCCTTGCCAAAAACGAAGAAAATTTTCGAAGTAGCGGTCGAAGAGCTAATTGATCCTAATCATGCTTCCTCTTTTAACCAAGGTTTAATGGAACTGGGGGCACTCATTTGTACGCCTACCTCTCCAAAATGTTTATTATGTCCAGTAAGAGAGTATTGCACCGCATTTAATGAGGGCGAACCAGAAAAGTTACCTGTCAAATCAAAGAAAATAAAAATGAAGCATCTCACGTACGAAGTCCTTATATGTGAAGATGTTAATGGAAAATTTCTAATGGAACAACGACCTGAGGAAGGATTGCTGGCTAAATTATGGCAATTTCCGATGATTGATACTAGTCAATCATCAATTGAAAACTTTACAAAGGAATACCCATTAGAAGGACAAGCTAAACAGGAGCTGATTTCTTTTAAACATGTCTTTTCACATTTAACATGGCATTTAAATAGCTATTATATGAAATGTGAGACAGCTACAATGGGCAATTGGTTAACGCCGGAGCAGATAGAACGATTACCGATGCCGGTTCCTATGTTAAAAATTTGGGAAGAAGTAAAAAAGCAAATCATAGGGAAATAAATCCTTCTGTAAATCATCAATTCATGAGCATAAATGTCATCACCTCCGTACACAATAATTAGCGTGGAGGTGAATGAATAATGAAAAAGCAAAACAACCAAAATTTCCAACCGAATAAAAACATGCAACGTCAAAGTGAAGAGTTTGGTTTTGAAACGGACGTAAATGAAGTGCAAAAGCAAAATGCAAAAGCAGAGCAAAAGAAAGCTCAATCTTCAGGTCGTTTCTCGAAAACTAACCAAGATTTAGGTGAATAACACTTTGTAATTGCATAATGCATTTACCTCTAAGGGGCTGTCTGAAATCCGAAAAGATGAATAAGACAGCCCCTTTCTTATTGAGGAAAGAAGTGAATATAGGCGTGCCTTTAGAAGTAGAATAGTTGGTGAAAAAACTAAAAAATATCAACAAAGTGGATGTTATAATAAAATTCATTTATAATTGACTAAATTTTATACGAATTCAAAATAGCGTAGTGAAATTTGTGGTTTTCTAACTACACCTTTCGCGTACACATTGCTATAATATACTAGAGACTGCTAGATTTAGGTAGCATAGACGAAAAGGTGGGCTTCAAAATGGCATTACCGGTAGAAGGAGAAACGATACAAATACATAGTTATAAGCACAATGGCCGTATCCACCGTGTTTGGCAAGAAACGATGGTTTTAAAAGGTACGAAGAATATCATGATCGGTGCGAATGAACGGACACTTGTGACAGAATCCGATGGTCGTACATGGCTAACGAGAGAGCCTTCTATTTGTTACTTCCATGCGGAACACTGGTTTAATATCATCTGTATGCTACGAGAAGACGGAGTGTATTATTATTGCAATCTAAGCTCACCATTTGTTTTCGATAATAATGCCATTAAATATATCGACTATGATTTAGACATTAAAGTTTTTCCTGATATGTCTTATACCCTCTTAGACGAGGATGAATATGAGCTTCATCGTAAGGAAATGTCTTATCCTGATGTCATTGATAAAATTTTAAAGCGCAATGTCGATAAATTAATAAGCTGGATTCAACAAAAAAGAGGACCATTTGCACCCGATTTCATCGATGTCTGGACAAATCGTTACAAATTCCAACTTGATATGCAGTCAGATGATTGTTAAAGAAAATCCGAACTATTCTGTGAGACTCTATAGTAGTGACTCCAGATAGTTCGTTTTTTCTATTTAAGACACTCGGTTATCAAGAGGCGTAAATGATTTTTGCCTATTTTTTTGTTAATTTCAGCACATGTTGTATGTGTCCTCGGAAAATTAGGTGTAACAACAGTGAATATAAAATAGTTCGCTATAAAGTCATCATAACTGTATTTTAATCAAAATATTGCTATAATACTTAGGGCATTCATCATTGAATGTCTGTTTCTTTTTGTAAGGATGTGATAAAAAATTGGGAAGTATCAGGCGGTATATGCGCTTTGTAAAACCATATACATGGGAAATTATTTTAACGATTATCATTGGTATAGTAAAATTTGCTATTCCTCTATTTATTCCACTGCTCATTAAGATTGTGTTAGACGATATTATTGCAGCAGAAGATTTAACAGATGTAGAAAAAACGAAAGAGCTGTTTTATTGGCTAGGCGGAACGATTATTGTGTTCTTTATTATCCGTCCACCAATTGAGTATTATCGACAATATTTTGCACAACACGTAAGCAATAAGGTTTTGTTTGATATTCGTAAGGAAATCTATGCACATTTACAGCGATTAAGTTTAAGATATTATGCCAATACACGTGCTGGAGATGTGATCTCAAGGGTCATTAATGATGTCGAACAAACGAAAAACTTTGTTATGACAGGTTTAATGAATGTATGGCTGGATCTTGCGACAATTGTTATTGCCATTGTCATCATGCTAACGATGGATGTAAAGCTGACATTAGTGGCGTTAGTTGCCTTTCCATTTTATGGATTGAGTGTTAAATACTTTTTTGGCAAACTGCGAGACTTAACACGTAAACGTTCTCAAGCACTTGCAGGTGTACAAAGCTATTTACATGAACGTGTAGCGGGTATGAGTATTATTAAAAGCTTTACGTTAGAAAAGCATGAACAAAAATTATTTGATACAGCAAATGGGGAATTTTTAGAGAAGGCACTTGATCAAACAAAATGGAATGCAAAATCATTTGCAGTCGTGAATACTATTACCGATGTTGCGCCATTGCTAGTTATAGCCTATGCGGGCTATCAAGTAATAAATGGCTCACTTTCTGTCGGTACGATGGTTGCCTTTATTGCTTATATTGAGCGATTATATGGTCCACTGAGACGACTTGTAAGCTCATCAACCACTTTAACGCAGTCAATTGCCTCAATGGATCGGATGTTTGATTTAATAGACGAGCCCTATGAAGTGAAAAATAGGGAACATGCACGTGAACTACCACGTGCAAATGGGAAAGTTCGCTTTCACAATGTATCCTTCCAATATGAAAAAACGGGGTCACCTATTTTAAGTTCAATTGATTTTACGATTAATCCTGGAGAGACTGTTGCCTTTGTTGGCATGAGTGGCGGTGGTAAATCCACGATTATCAGTTTAATTCCTCGTTTTTACGATACAACAAGTGGTCAAGTAACCATTGATGGATACGATGTACGAGATGTCACTTTACATTCGTTGCGTTCACAAATTGGGATCGTCCTGCAAGATAATATACTTTTTAGTGATTCTGTTAAAGAGAATATTTTAATGGGTCGCCCAGATGCAACAGATGAACAGGTCATCGAAGCAGCCAAAGCGGCAAATGCCCATGACTTTATTATGAGTCTGCCAAATGGTTATGACACAAAGGTTGGTGAACGAGGAGTAAAGCTATCGGGAGGACAAAAACAGCGTGTTGCTATTGCACGTGTATTTTTAAAAAATCCACCGATTTTAATTCTGGATGAAGCTACTTCTGCCTTAGATTTAGAAAGTGAAGCATTGATTCAAGAATCCTTAGATCAGCTCGCTCATGAACGGACAACTATTGTCATCGCACACCGACTTTCTACTATTACCCATGCTGATAAAATTTTTGTCATAGATCATGGTCAATTAATCGAAAGCGGTACACATGAGCAGTTAATGGACAAACAAGGGACGTATTATAATTTATTCCAAGTACAGCATTTGGATTAAAATTCGTACAAATTATGAAATTATTTCAAAAAAGTCTTCCATTTATTTATAAATGGAAGGCTATTTTTTTGTGATAAATGTAAAAAAATATCCCTTTATAAGATTTAATTATTATTGAAGGCGATTATTGTAGAAATTCTATGTAATTTGCAGAATATTAATGATTGAAAGAGTTCAGTATTTTAGTTAGAATTATCTGAAAATAAGGAATTTAACGAAAGTTATAGTATTCTATTAATATTATTATACAATTAAGTAAAATATAGGTAGGGTGAGGCGTTACACATGAGGAAAAAGCTACTAGAAATAAAAGGGTTAAAAACAACCTTTTTTACA